>JANQSM010000317.1 GCA_028284025.1 Alphaproteobacteria bacterium
CGTACGTGCACCAACACTTACAGAGTCAAATCTATTAAAGTATCAGCTAAAAGCTTTGGGCTTAGAGGGAGTTACTTGGTTGGCGTCCGAGCACAGTAATCGCAAAGCTTTTACTCGGGAACTCGACGATGATAATCACTTTTTCTGGAAAGATAAGGCTGATCGCTTGCCAGTGTGGCCGGTCCGAAGTCTTCAACGCGTGCGATAGCACAAGTGTGTTAATCATTTAAGTTTTAAAACTAACAGGCTATTTTTTCTAATTCAGGGCTTTTGTAATATTAATAAACACATCTTCAAACATTTCAGTTGTCAATCGCCCTGTATTTGTATTATATCGAGAACAATGATAAGAAGAGAAAAGATAAACATTATCAGAAAGTTGTTCCCTATTATTATGAGAAAACTTGAAGTTTGAAAGTTTCAGGTTAAGGGTCTTCAGGACTGCTTTATGAGCGAGTCCCCCCAAGGCTAAAACAGCTTTAAGATTTTTCATGGTTTTAATCTCTGAAATCAAAAAGGTTCGACAAGCGTTTTCTTCCTGGGCAATAGGTTTATTTTGCGGAGGCACACAGCGTACAGCGTTGGTAATACGGCAGTTGACCATTTTAAGGCCATCATCGGCGTGTGCTTGATAGTTTCCTTGAGCAAAGCCAAACTTTATCAATGTGGGGTAGAGTAAATCTCCGGCATAATCGCCGGTAAATGGTCTGCCAGAGAAATTAGCCCCTTTCAGACCCGGGGCCAATCCAACCACAAGTAATTCAGCCTCCAATGGGCCAAATGCCGGGACTGGCGCATTGTGGAATCCTGGAAATGCATTCTGATTCTGCTGACGAAATTCAACCAATCGTGGACAAAGATTGCAATTTTGGCTAGGGTCTTCAAACATTTTATCGTGGTATCGCAAAGATATAGGGAAAGCAAATGATTTTTGTTGCATTGGGCTCCAATTTAGCAGGGAAATTTAAATCTCCCCGGCATGTGTGTGAGGCCGCAGTGACAGCGTTGGAAAGCAGGGGTGTTACTATTCTGCAATTATCCAGTTGGTATGAATCAGAACCAGTGCCGAAATCAGATCAGCCCTGGTTTGTGAATGGTGTTGTTGAGATAGCAACAGATTTAACGCCGACTGACTTATTAGCAACTTTGCTGGACGTAGAAGAAGAATTTGGTCGTATACGTCAGAATCGCAATGAAGCACGGATTATTGATTTGGATCTTTTAGCTTATGGCGATGAAATATTGAAAGATGAACAGATCATCTTGCCTCATCCACGATTGCACGAAAGACTGTTTGTACTGCAGCCTTTGGCACAAATTTGCCCAGATTGGCAGCATCCTGTCTTGAAACGGTCAGCAGAACAGCTTTTACAGAGTATTCCCACGGAATTTATGATAAAAAAGCTGGACAAACAGCCCGTGAGTGTTTAAATAGTATCCTCTTTGAATTTGAGGCACAGTAAGGAGTATTGAATGGCCCGCGTAACCGTTGAAGATTGTATCGAAAAAATTCCAAATCGTTTTGAGCTTGTTTTGCTGTCTGCTCAAAGAGCACGGCAGCTGTCATCGGGTGCTCCTTTAACCGTAGACCGTGATAATGACAAAAACGCGGTTGTTTCTTTGCGTGAAATTGCGGATGAAACAGTCAGCCTTGATGAATTAAAGAATTTTACTATTGGGCGCTACCAGCTGACTTCCGATCCAGATGTGATCGAGGAAGAGGCTGGGGACTTCAACATGACTGAAGAAGCTTTGCAAGTGCGCGGCCCCTACGGAAATGTTGATATTTCTGAGCAACAGGAAGCCCAGGACGCTTTCGGAGCCATGGATATTTCCTTCGAAGATGCTGGCGATGAAGCTGATATGGATGAGGAACTGGCCGAAGATGGGCTGGTTGAGGAAGAAGAAAAGCCTGAATAGCCGTTTTTCTTGATTAAACTTATTCCGTTTACCCCCTTTTTACCTATATACTATTAGGTAGTGGTTTTAGAGCCATGGTTTTTTATTGTTAAATCTTGAAGAGGGTTAATGCGCCAGCAAACCGAATTAATTGAACGCATCAAGGAGTATCATCCATCTTTGGACGAAGCCACGTTCAATCGTGCCTACAAATACGCGATGCAGGCGCACTCTAAGCAAACACGGGCATCTGGAGAGCCATATTTTACCCACCCGGTTGAAGTTGCCAATATCCTGATAGACATGCGTTTGGACGATGCCTCCGTCATGACCGCTTTTTTGCATGATACAGTTGAAGATACCGGAGCAACTTTAGATGAAATAAGGGACTTGTTCGGGGATGAGGTTGCAAATCTGGTAGATGGCGTAACGAAGCTTTCTAAATTAGAGCTACAATCAGACAAAACAAAGCAGGCTGAAAACTTCCGTAAGCTGGTTCTTGCCATGTCAGAGGATATCCGCGTCCTTTTGGTGAAGCTGGCTGACCGGCTGCATAATATGCGCACACTGCACCATATCAAAAGCAAAGACAAGCGCCGCCGGATTGCCCAGGAGACCATGGACATTTATGCTCCTTTGGCTGGGCGCATGGGGATCAATGAACTTAAAGATGAACTGGAAGATCTGGCTTTTGCTGAAATTAATCCAGATGCGCGGGATTCCATTATTGCCCGGCTTGAGTTTTTGCGATTGCGGGGAACAGATTTGGTTGGCCGTATCATTGATGAAGTTGGCAGTAAATTGACCGAGGCAGGTGTAAAAGCTTCTGTTTCAGGTCGGGAAAAAACGCCTTATTCAATCTGGCAGAAAATGCAGCGTAAAAATGTTGGTTTTGAACAGCTTTCGGACATTATGGCATTCCGAGTAAATGTTGAAGATATTGCAGGCTGCTATGCAGCTTTGGGAACAATTCATAATACTTATCCGGTGGTGCCAGCACGATTCAAAGATTATATTTCCACACCAAAACCTAACGGATATCAGTCTTTGCATACCACTGTTATTGGACCTGAGCAGCAGCGTATTGAGATTCAAATCCGTACCACAGATATGCATGAAATCGCAGAGCTGGGGGTGGCTGCGCATTGGCAATATAAAGAAATTAGAGAAGAAAAAGACACAAAGAAAATGGAAGGAAAGCAATACCGTTGGTTGCGTGAGCTTCTGGATATTTTAGAATTCACCTCTGGTCCGCAAGAATTTCTGGAGCATACCAAAATGGAGATGTTTCAGGATCAGGTGTTTTGTTTTACTCCCAAGGGGGATCTTATTGCCCTACCAAAGGGGGCAACTCCGGTTGACTTTGCCTATGCCGTGCACAGTGGAGTTGGGAACACGACTGTTGGTGCTAAGATTAACGGGCGGATTATGCCTCTTAAAACCGAACTGCAAAATGGAGATCAGGTTGAAATTGTAACTTCTAAGGCCCAAACCCCTTCACCAAACTGGGACCAATTTGTGATTACGGGGAAAGCGAAAGCTGCGATCCGCCGGTTTGTACGTGCTCAACAACGTCAGCAGTACGCAGATTTAGGAAAGGCAATTTTACAGAAAGCTTTCCGGGAAGAAGGATATCAGTTTTCCCAAAACAGCTTGGACGAAAAAATTCTGCATAAATTTGGCTGTCATGAAGTATTTGATTTTTTTGCCAAGGTGGGGGAAGGCGTTACCCAAAGTTATGAGGTGCTTTCTGCACTTTACCCGGACTATCGCCGCAAACCCGAAGAAGAGGAACCTGAAACAATTGATGAAGAAATCATCAAAATTCCTCGCAAGAAAAAATCTGGCAAGCGAGAATCCATGCCAATCAAAGGCCTTATCCCTGGCATGGCGATGCATTTTGCCCGGTGTTGCCACCCATTGCCAGGCGATCGGATCGTGGGAATTGTGACGACGGGTAAAGGGGTTACGGTTCACACTATTGATTGCGATACGCTAGAAAGCTTTGCAGATCAGCCAGAACGCTGGATAGATATTGCGTGGGAATATGAAAAGCAAAAAGATACCCGGTTTGTCGGGCGCTTAAATACAGTTATTTTTAATGCTCCGGGTGCACTTGGGTCTTTAACCACTGTTATCGGTAAGAACAATGGCAACATTATGAATTTAAAAATTACCAACAGAACAACAGAATTTTTTGAAGTCATCGTTGACGTTGAAGTTTCTGATGTTAAACATTTAACAGAAATAATTGCTGCACTTCGGGCCTCGCCTGATATTAACACAGTAGAAAGATTGAAGCGTTAAGCTTGATTGGTTATGTTTAAACGCCGCCATAAAATATCACGACTGAGGCAAGCCATAGATGCGATAATGCCTCAAAAAGGCTGGCGACGGCGGCTAAAATATTTTTACAAACGCACCATACGTTTAAAAGGAAGTCCGCACAGTATCGCTGCTGGAGTGGCTTGCGGGGTGGCCGTTTCTTTTACTCCATTTTACAGCATTCACCTGGTTATCACTTTTATCGCTTGCCGGATGATGAATGGTAACTGGATTGCCTCAGTAATTGCCGCTTCGGTTGGAAATCCGGTTACATTCCCTCCAATTATTGCTTTGAATTATCAGGTGGGAT
>JANQSM010000009.1 GCA_028284025.1 Alphaproteobacteria bacterium
TTACCGGCATTACCACCCCATCCGAAGCACGCGAAGCCTATGAGTGTGGCTATGATGTGATCGGGCTGGTATTTAAGCATCAATCCCGGCGCTGCATCACACCAGAATCCGGAGCAGCCATTCGGCAAGTACTGCCTGCCAATGCCCACATTTGTGCCTTGTTTGCCAATCCTTCTGATGATGAACTGCTGGATATCGTGCGCAAGGTCAAACCTAATAGTCTACAATTAGATGGAAATGAGGCCTCTTCTCGACTAACGATGCTGCGTCACCAAACCGGTGCAGAGATTGTTAAAGGCATAGAAGTTATGGACCCGAGTGATCTGGAAAAAGCTGCTGAATATGAAAAAACTGCCAACCGCATTTTTTTCTCTGTACGCCGTCACCCCGACCGCATTGTGCGTGACAAGATTAACCGGTTTGATTGGAAACTGTTTCGAGACCTGGATCTTAAAATTCCCTGGGTTTTATCCGGTGGACTGCATGCGGAAAACGTCTTGAGTGTTGTGGAACAAAGCCAGGCAAAAGAAATCAATGTCTGTTCAGGGGTTGAGATTACGCCAGGACGCAAAAGCATTGACCTGATTAAGGAGTTTTATGCCATCACCGAATTTGCCAAAGCCGCATAAATCCATAAAATTCCCAATTTAATTTGCGCATTGCAGCAAAAATGTGTACAACATCCCTTCGTTAAATTTTTAAAGTGTATGTAGTTTAAAATGAACTGGTTACGAGATTACGTCCGCCCCAAAATTCGCAGCATCCTGCCCCAAAAGGATGTGGCGGAAAACCTTTGGCACAAGTGCCCATCTTGCGGCCAAATGATCTTCCATCGGGATTTGGAAGAAAATATGCATGTCTGTACCCATTGCGGCCATCACATGCGATTTGGCGCAATTGAACGGCTAAAAAATACTTTTGATAACGAAAAATACAAGCTGGTCACTTTACCTGATCTACAATTGGACCCTTTGAAATTCAAGGATCTAAAGCGATATACAGACCGACTAAAAGCATCACAGACCAAAACCGGACGTAAGGATAGTGTGATTGTTGCAACCGGAAAGATAGGCGGGCGACCAACAACAGTGGCCGTATTTGATTTTGCCTTTAT
>JANQSM010000017.1 GCA_028284025.1 Alphaproteobacteria bacterium
AAATGCGAACATCATTTGTCTAACGACTCCGGCTTATGCCGGATTGTTAAAAAAATCCGGTTTGTTCGATACTGTGTGGGAAGACAAAAAACCTAAATTCTGGCAACCCCTGGGCATTTATAATCTCTATAAATTATTGAATTCTGAAACCTTCGATTGTGTTTATGATTTGCAAACATCCCAACGCACCGGGTTGTATTACAAATATATCTCTGACCCCAAACCAAAGTGGGTCGGTGTAGCCAAGGGATGTTCGCATTTTCATGACAATCCAGATCGCAAAAAAATCCATACCCTGGAACGGCAGCAAGAATTGCTGGGCCTGGCTGGCATTCAAAATATCCCTGCCCCGCAGATTGATTTTTTGCAGTCTGATATTGAAAAATTCTCCCTGCCCGACAAATATTGCCTCATCGTACCCGGCGGCGCGGCCCATCGGCCTGAGAAACGCTGGCCACCAGAATGTTATGCCCATGTAGTAGGCTGGTGCCTGGAGGAAGGAGTGCGTCCCGTGTTAATCGGCGGAGAAAGCGAAGCTGCTGTGTGTGATTTTATCGAAGCTGCTCAACCGCGCTGTATTAATTTAAATTCTGTGACCACGTTTGAGGACATTGCATCTTTGTCCCGCCGGGCGATCTTTGCGCTCGGAAACGATACCGGCCCAATGCATATTGCTAATGTCGCAGGCTGCAAAACCATTGTTTTATTCTCTGATGCATCAGATCCGGCTTTGTGTGCCCCGCGCGGCGATCAGGTGACAATTTTGCATAAACCGGGTCTGGCAAGCTTAAGCGTAGATGAAGTTATTGAAAAACTCTCCAAATGCCTATAATTATAAGAATATGAGTAGCGCAAAAACCAAAACAGCAATTACTATTACATTTCCGGATGGAAACTCCCGAAGTTTCGAAGGCCCCGTGACAGGTATGGAAATTGCTGAATCGATTTCCAAATCCCTGGCGAAGGAGGCCATGGTGATTGTGGTCAACGGAGAGCAATGGGACTTAAACCGCCCAATTGAGCAAGATGCCAAAATTTCTATTATCACCCGCAAACAAGACGAGGCACTGGAAATTATCCGCCACGATTGTGCCCATGTCATGGCTCAGGCCGTGCAGGAACTGTTTCCTGGTACGCAAGTCACCATTGGTCCAGCCATTGAAAACGGGTTTTATTATGACTTTCACCGGGAGGAATCTTTCACGCCCGATGATCTGCAAAAAATAGAAAAACGCATGCATGCTATTATCAAAGCCAACAAACCCTTTGCGCGCAGTGTGGTAAGCCGTGATGAAGCCGTCAAATTCTTTGAAAAGCTGGGAGAGACTTTTAAGGTGGAGCTGATCAATGATCTGCCGGACAGCGAAGTGATCACCCTTTACGATCAAGACGGGTTTGTTG
>JANQSM010000117.1 GCA_028284025.1 Alphaproteobacteria bacterium
TGCGTTACCAAATCTGCCTTGCATAGTAACGCTGCCATAGAACACTGCAGCGAATCTGCCCCTTCAATATGTTCAGATAATAAAACAGCGTGCGTTTTAATGCGATCCACCCGTTCTGCCAAAGTACCGATCTTATCATGAAAAATGATCGCATCCAGCCTGGGCAAGTTGTCTGCCAGAGGTACAACTTTATCTTGTTCCCAGAAAAATTTGGCATCTGACAAGCGGGCACGCAAGACCCGTTCATTTCCGGTAATAATCGCCTTGCCCTTATCTTTGGTTTCAATATTGGCGATGGTAATAAAATACGGTGCCATGCCTTTTTTATCTTGCAGAGAGAAATATTTTTGATGACTGCGCATGGTTGTAGTTAACACTTCCTGCGGCAGGTCCATAAATTCTTTGTCAATCTGACCCATTAACGCCACCGGCCATTCAACCAGCCCGGTAACCTCTTCCAGCAATGCCGGGTCCGGAATCACAGTCAAATTGCGGCTTTTAGCCAATGTTGTGATTTGTTCAGTAATACGCGTTTTACGTTCTTCACGATCCACCAATACTTTGGCCTTTTTCAAGCCCGCTTTGTAATCTTTAAGACAGGTAACTTCGATCGCTTGTGGTGCCACAAAACGATGGCCCCTGGTTTTGGAAGTAAAGGCAATGTCGCGCCCGTTCAGGCTGATTTTTCCGGTCAGCTTTTTACCATTAAAGACGGCCAGTACCGAATGCAAAGGGCGCACCCAACGTTGCTCATCATCGCCGTGTTTCATGGATTTGGGCCATGGAAATGCATTGATCGCCTCCTGAATCAAATCGGGTAAAAGATGAGCTGTTTTTTCGCCCTTGGCTTTCAGGGTATAAAAATAAAAGTCCCCTTTGTCAGTACCGCGTTTTTCGCATTGATCCAGCGTAATGCCATTGGCTTTCAAAAACCCGTCAATAGCTTGCTGAGGTGCATCTACCCGTGGCCCCCGTTTTTCTTCATTGATGTCAGCCGATTTTTCTGGCAAATCCTGGATACTTAATCCCAATCGCCGCGGTGTGACAAAAGACTGAACCGGGCCATGTTTCAACCCTTTTTCCTGCAACCGCTTTTCAAAGAACACAGCCAGATCAGCAGCAGCGCGAGCCTGCATGCGAGCAGGGATTTCTTCGCAAAAAAATTCCAGTAAGAATTCTGCCATTATGCCGCCTTCTTTTTGACCTTAAGGGATTGTACATAAAGTTCGCACGAAGCTTTTGCCAAGGCGCGTACCCGACCAATGAAACTGGCGCGCTCTGTCACTGAAATCACACCACGCGCATCTAGCAAGTTAAACGCGTGCCCGGCTTTTAAACATTGTTCATAGGCCGGAAGGGCAAGCTTTTGGTCCAGCAAAACCTGGCATTGATTTTCTGCATCAGCAAAATGTTGAAACAGCATATCAGTATCGGCAAATTCAAAATTAAAGGCAGAAAATTCCTTTTCATTTTGTAAAAATACATCCCCATAGCTCATCCCGCCTTTGTCCAATGGCAAACCATTCCAGTTAAGATCATAGACATTCTCAACTCCCTGGATGTACATTGCCAGACGCTCCATCCCGTAGGTAATCTCGGTGCTGGCAGGTTTGCAATCAATACCACCTACCTGCTGGAAATACGTAAATTGGGTAACTTCCATGCCGTCCAGCCAGACTTCCCATCCCAGACCCCACGCTCCTAAAGTGGGGTTTTCCCAGTCATCCTCAACAAAACGGATATCATGGGCTTTAGTATCAATACCCAAAGCTTCCAGGCTTTTTAAGTAAAGATCCTGCGAATCCAGTGGGGAAGGTTTCAATAAAACCTGAAACTGATAATAATGCTGCAAACGGTTTGGATTTTCCCCGTAACGCCCATCAGTCGGTCGACGACATGGTTGCACATAAGCACAGTTCCAGGGGTCCGGCCCAAGAGCACGCAAAACCGTTGCCGGGTGCGAAGTTCCTGCCCCTACTTCTAAGTCCAATGGCTGCAAGATTACACACCCTTGTTCTGCCCAAAATTTTTGGAGCTTTAGAATCAGGTTTTGAAAGCAGGTTTCCTGTAATTTATTTTTTGAACTCATAGCACTTTTTCAATAGCACGCAGGGCCGTGCACGTCACGTGTTTTTCTTTTCCCTATCCAGACTACTCTTTGCTTCCTCCACAATTTGCTGAGCAACTTCGAGATTTTCTTTATGAACCATAATGCGCCGCTGAATCGCGTTAACACTGCCTTCTATCGCAGCAGCGTGCTGATCCATTACAATTGGCTCAATCCCGGCATCTCGTAAAACGTGTTGCACCCAGGATAAATAAACCGGATCATTAGTGCGCAGCAATTCTTCCATGTGATATCCACTTGATTGTTTGGGCGAAAAAGTTAATCTTAAAGACATTCTGAATGAAAAGAAAGCAGGATTACCTTGACGATCACCCTAGCCGAGAAGAAATCTGATACGGCATCATTACAACCCTTAATGGACCTTGTGCAAGATGACTTGGTGCGTGTCAATGACACCATTACAACTCATATGCAAAGCGGCGTGGATATGATTCCACAAGTCGCACGTCATGTTATTTCTGCTGGTGGAAAGCGTTTGCGTCCGATGCTCACCCTGGCCAGTGCAAAGCTGTTTGATTATGAAGGGGAACGACACATCAATCTGGCGGCCTGCGTGGAATTTATTCATACTGCCACCTTGCTGCACGATGATGTGGTAGATGAAAGTAAAATGCGCCGGGGGATTGAATCAGCCAACGCGGTATGGGGTAACCAGGCCAGTGTTTTAGTCGGAGATTTTTTATTCAGCAGAGCATTTCAGCTTATGGTGGCGGATCAAAACTTAAAAGTTTTAAAAAT
>JANQSM010000030.1 GCA_028284025.1 Alphaproteobacteria bacterium
GCGCAACGCCATGCTATTCCTCCAATTCTTGGTAACCTCCTGACCCAACGGGGTGTGCATCCTGATGAAGCAGAGCAATTCTTAAATCCGCGTATTAAAGACCAGCTTCCTGATCCTGCGTTATTAAAAGATATGGTGGCCGGGGCTGCTTTGATAGTAGAAGCAATAAAACACAAAAAGAAAATTGCTTTGTTCGGAGATTATGATGTGGATGGAGCAACCTCCACTGCGCTGATGGCCAGGTTCTTAAAAACCTATGGACTAGAACCCATTCTTTATATTCCGGATCGGGTGGAAGAAGGATACGGCCCCAGTACGGATGCCGTGGCATCTTTGAAGAGCCAGGATACCCAGATCATTATATTTATGGACTGTGGAACACTGGCGTTTGATGCCTTGGAAAAGGCAAAATCATTAAAACTGCAAACCATTGTATTGGATCACCACAAGCAGGGGGATAAGCTGCCGGTTGCAGATGCTATTATTAATCCTAACCGATTAGATGAATCTGATGAAGTTGTTGAAAAATGCGGTCATATGGCAGCTGTCGGGGTGACTTTTTTATTTTTGGTAGAGCTTAATCGGCAGCTGCGACAAACTGATTTTTATAAAGAAACCAACCTGATAGAACTTCTTGATTTGGTTGCTACGGGTACTGTGTGTGATGTGGTTTCTCTGACCGGAATTAATCGCGCGTTTGTCGCACAAGGGCTGCATTTGATCCGCCAGGGTAAAAACCTTGGTTTGCGTGTTTTGCGGGGTGTCGCTGGTACAAAAGAAATTCCCAGTACGTATGATCTTGGATTTGTGCTTGGACCTCGGTTAAATGCTGGCGGGCGTATCGGGATTGCTGATGCAGCTGTAACATTGCTCACAACAGAAGATGCATCTAAAGCCCAGGAATTAGCAGAAATGCTGGACAGTAATAATCGACGCCGACAGGAAATGCAGGAAGAGGCTGTTGAACAAGCGATCAATCAGGTTGAAAAAAATCAGCAGGACCAGCCGGTCATTTTTGTTGTCGGGGATTGGCATCAAGGCGTTGTGGGCCTGGTGGCTGGTCGGCTGAAAGAAATATATGGCAAGCCAGCTTTTGCTTTTACCGCCAAGGACACGGGCGGAATTTTGAAAGGATCAGCCCGATCTGTGCCAGGCATAGATGTAGGGGGACTTGTACTTGAGGCATTAGAAAAGAATTTTTTAAAGGCTGGGGGCGGTCACGCAAGTGCTGCCGGACTTAGTCTGGAGCCAGATGCGCTCGACGGATTTCAGGAATTTATCACACAGCAATTAAATGAACTGCCAAACCTGAAAGAACTTTTGCAGCCGGTTTTGCGACTTGATGCCAGGTTGGCACTTTCAGCTGTCTCTATAGAGTTGGCAAACCATTTAGGGCAACTGGAACCTTGTGGGGAAAGTAATCGCAAACCTAAATTCTGGTTGGAAAAAGTACGTATTTCCTACGCCAGGGATCTGAAAGGCAAGCACGTGTCATGTACTTTACAAGATGACCTGGGCAATACAGTCAAAGCGATATGTTTTCGTTGTGGCGATACTCCTCTGGGCCAGGCCTTGCTGCGTGCCCGTGATGAGCGATTTGATATTGCCGGCACTTTAAAAAAAGATCACTGGCAGGGCCGTACGACGGTCAAGTTTTTTATTGAAGATATGCGGGCATGTTAGGTCACAGGATTTTAGTGCATCTTTTAAAATTATGGGTTGATTTTTCAATGAAAACCCGGTAAACCTTCCGTTCTTCTATGCGCTCCCTTCGTCTAGAGGCCTAGGACGCCGCCCTTTCACGGCGGAAACACGGGTTCGAACCCCGTAGGGAGCGCCACTTCTTCTCTTTCTCTTCAAAAAATGTAAGTTATCTTAACTCCTGTTTCCTTTCCTGGGTTAGATGGGGTATATAGAGGTTATGGTTCAAAGTCTTTTCGCTGGCATTGATTCTTCCGTTGAGATTGCACTTGGGGTGTTGTTGGAAGAATGCGTGCGGTCTGTTGAAACAGCAATTATGACTGGGATTAATCAGATCGCTGACGGTGCACCCTTCCGGTATATGCTCGTGCCCAATAATGGTCAATGCATTAATATGGCGTTTCGTGAGGCATTTTGATGCTTGTTCGCGTAGCTCTCTTTTTATCAATTCTTGCGATCGCTATGATTGCCTATGGCTCTTTGTTGCCAACGTATCATGACCCGGTTTTGGCCGAAGAGCTGCGCCAGGAAATCATGCCGCAGGATGATGATAGGGCTTGGTTGCGCGGCTGGTATCAGAGGACAGAGGCGAATCGTACTTATAGATTCTACCTGATGGATGCGGGATTTACGCTGCTATCCCTTGTGGCCTGCATGGCAGTTTTTTTAAATGCAAAAAGACCTGCTAAAAAATCTCACCTTTTATGGATCGCTTTTTTTATGTCACCACTGCTTTTCATTGCCTTGGCGTTAGGTGACATTCGGAATTTATATCGCGACTTTTATCACCCTAATGCAGAGGCCATCATCATCAATTTCATGATTTATTTTGTGCTCTGCATTGGGCTGATGCTTTACCTTGTGCTGGCCACATTTCTTTTTATGCGCAAGAGAAGAGGATCTATGCCAAGAAAAAAAGGGCGAAAGCTGATTTTCTCAGTCCAATCCCTTTTTTCTTATGTGAACTTACTGTTGCCAGCCGGATTGCTGGGCATCGCTCTGTTACCCGGCTTTTTTCAAGGGAATTTCCTCCTCGTTCCTGTCAGCTTTTTGTGGATCTATCTTGTCCTATGTTGGCGGACGCTTTACCTTGAAATGCCGGATAGCACAAGTTAGTTGTAACGGCGTTGCACTTGCTATTTATGGTCAATATCTTAACTGCCGCCGGTCATCTCTGGGGTGAGGGGGATATTATTGGCTTTTTTGGACTGGATTTCGGCAATGGTTTGTTCCAGACCGATGAAGCGTTCAGCCGTGGTTGGGTGGGTTTTAGCGATGGAGATGCCTTGTGGGCTTAAGGTTGCCATGCGGCGCCATACGTTGGCAGCCTCAGAAATGTTATACCCGGCACGTGCCATAAAATAGAGGCCGATGTAGTCGGCTTCACGCTCAAAATCCTGGCTGTATCGCATGGCTCCCATTTGCGCTCCTGCTTGAGAGAATCTTCCACCGGTACCCACTCCGGCACTGGAAGCCAAAATATCTACTGTGGCGCCCAACAGCCCACCAACCATAGCATTTTGCTGCAAGGCATCTATATGGCGCATGGCGTTATGCGCCAGTTCATGTGACAAAATAAGGGCTAGATTCTCATCTTGTGGAAAAAACCGGGTTAACCCCCGGTACACAACCATTTTCTCTCCATCAGCATAGGCGTTAATCTCTTGCTTGCCGGACAGAAAAATCGGGAAATTACAAATCGGCAAAGGATTGATGGTATAATTTAGCTGTTGGCCGTTGCGCTTAATTGTATAAGTCACATGATTGTTGGTCAGGTGTTGTTCATTTGCAAGCCGTGTGGCTGTGACCATGGCCTTTGCATTGGATGGAATGGGGGTACCATTGATTTCTATAATTCGGTCACCTACACGTAGGCCTTGCTTGTGAGCAGGAGAATTCTGGTAAATTTGGGCAACACGCAAATGTTCATCCATGCCAACCACGTCGGCGGTAGTATCACGCAAGTTTTTGCTGAACAGGTGAAAATTGGCTAGGTACATGCCCGCCGTCGGTACCACAGCATCCCCACAATATTGCCAGTTGTTCGTTTTAATAGGGTAGGCAACCCGTTGCACGCGCAGATTATCCTGCCAAAAGTCAGTAATCGCGATTTCTTTTTGCTTGCGCGCTTCTTCAGCGGCCAGGCCCGGGTCTACTTTATAATAACGTGATTGTGGTCCGGCACAGGCAGTTAAAATAAAAAGACAGATAAGAACTAATTTCTTCATAGCACTAGATATACAAAAACCTAAGCCAAGTTCAAGTTTTAAGCTTTCTTTTTTCGTCGAAGAACCGGATCACCAAACTTGGATATTGGCATGGTTTCCACAGGACCCCCTGGTTTGGGGGCTCGGGGGGCGAATTTCCCCAGCTGCAGTGTGCGATCGTACATCACCAGGGCGCCGGCCAGGCCAACATTAACGCAAAATTTTGTTGGAATTTTTACCACATGGTCGCAGCACGCCAGAATTTCAGGTGAAAGGGAGCCGCGCTCAGGCCCTAAAATATACGCAGCTTGCTTTGGATGATGGAAAGAGGGGAGTTCAATTGCTTCTTCAACCAGCTCTATTCCTACTAAAGAGCATTCCCGCGGCAACATAAAATCTTTCGCTGAGTCAAATTCAAACAAAGGCACATTCCGCCCAGATTTTGAGGTATCTGTTTGGTTGCCCTTACTGTGCGCGTAATTTGCACCCACTGTAAACACAAAGCTGGCCTCAAAGGCATGAGCCGTGCGCATCAAAGCCCCTACATTATGGACTTTGGAAATATTTTCTACCCCAATTCCAAAATACCCTTTTGTTTTTGACATAATATGATCCTACCCAAATTTGAAATTTGTTGACATTTGATTTTATACACACTTATGATATCTAAAATTTAATTCTTATTACATATTTTTGGGCAGGCAGTAAACCTATGATTCAATTGGCAAGCAATCCCCTTTCTGTTAGTCAGGCAGACCCGGCGGCGCGTAGGGCCGCAAACGAGATTATTGTAGAAAAGATTATTTGTGCTATCAGAATGATTCCGGAGCTCGATCCGGATGAATATGGTTTCAAAAACATTATTTATACTACATGTTATGAAATTCAGAACCTCCTTATTGAAGACCCTGAAAGATGCACCCCAGAAGTGATTGAAGCAGTTGTTTCAATCCTTATTGATCCGATCGTTTCTTTAGATGATCATATGTGCATTGGTGATGTTGTATCCATTATTGATTATCTGCCAGGTGTAGATAGCGAAGGCCAAAAAGAGCTTAAAAAAGCAGCTCTTACAATACTTTTATCTGAATATGAGAGAAATCTGGTTGGAACAGAACATATGCGCCATCCAATATATTGCGCAATTAAGGATTCTAAAGAAAATATTGGTAATTGGAGAAGGGGGATCCATGTTCACAATCGTGTTTCTGTAGACAAAAAATTGATAATTCCCGGCGTTGTTCCTGCTTTTTTGCCCCCTCCCTATAAAAATGATCGTTTGTCTTCAGTTGATGAGTTAATGACAAGATTTAATAGAGATATTTGGGAAATATGTAATAGGGAGGTTGAATTTTTAGCTGTTTCAGTGTCTGCGTTTGTAGCTGAATTACCTGATAATTTTGATGAAATTTTAATGGAAAAAATACGTTCAGGCCTTAGAAGAGCAGACTCTCGTCGTACTGCAAGAGAACGTAAGAAGCTCTACCAAAAAATAGTGGAATTTGTAAGAATGCTTTTAACGTTTATAAACCACCATTCTGATTCAATAAGTATGGAGCACATTGAATTCTTTGAAGAATTATGTGAGTATCCGAGGGTTGTAATTGAGGACCTTGGGAAAATGGGGCATTCTTTTCT
>JANQSM010000084.1 GCA_028284025.1 Alphaproteobacteria bacterium
GCCCCTTAAGTAACCCGCCGCCAGCAAAACCGATTATTCTGGTCGGCCCACCAGGTGCAGGAAAAACATTGCTAACCGCCAAGCTGGCTGCACGCCACCGCCTGCAGGGTGAAATGGTGGATGTCATTACCACAGATGTTGTAAAAGCTGGCGGAAAAGAGCAGCTGGAAAGCTATACCAAAGCTATGAAAGCAACTTTGCACACAGCGGAAGGCCCAGAAGAGCTAAAGAAACAAATGGCAAACTGTGACCCTGAAACAGTCACTATCGTTGACACAACTGGAATTAATCCATTTCTGGACAGTGATTTTAAAGAGCTAGAAAAGTATATTGAAGCCGCGCAAGCTGAACCCGTTCTTGTACTTTCGGGCGGCGGAGATGCTGAAGAAGCGGGCCAGATTGCCAAGCGGTTTAATAAACTGGGTGTTGCCAGGTTTGTTTATACACGCCTGGACATGACCCGCAAATACGGTAGCTTATTGATGATTGCTGATCGCGGAGAACTAAGTTTTAGTGATGTTAGTATCTCCCCAATGGTGGCCGAAGGATTTTATCCATTAACCCCCGTTGCATTAGCACGACTGTTTTTAGAAGGAAGTTAATTTTTATACAGGGATTATAGTTTTAAGTTAGTTTTAAGGCTTTTATGTATTACTATCCAAATACGGAGATGGAGAAGATTTAACATGAATACCACTTCAGAAGCTGAACAACCAAAACCCAGGCACCATGCCAACCCTAAAGTGATTGCCATTGCTAGTGGCAAGGGCGGAGTAGGCAAAACATGGTTCTCTATTACCCTGGCCCACTGGCTGGCCAAACAGGGCAAAAAAGCCTTATTGTTTGATTCAGATTTAGGCTTAGCCAATGTTGATATTCAATTAGGTCTAATGCCAGATAAAGACTTAGGTGCCGTGGTATCCCAGAATGCTGATTTGAGCAACGCCGCAGTGCATTATGAAGAAGGTGGTTTTGACATTATTGCAGGACGTTCCGGTTCCGGAGCCTTGGCTGCGTTGCCCGCAAGCCGACTTGCTGAAATGCGCCAAGACCTGATGAAGCTAGCAAAAAATTACGATCATACAATTGTGGATTTAGGGGCTGGAGTAGAGCGCAGCATCCGTGCTACTGCCAAGGAAGCGGATACCACTTTTATTGTGACCAATGATGAGCCAACATCCCTAACCGATGCCTATACTTTTATCAAAGTAACCCTGGCTGACGACCCAACAGCAGATATACGCATCGTGATAAATCGTGCTCATTCCCGCCAAGAGGGAGAGCGCACATACCAAACTTTATTGAAAGCTTGCACAGGCTTTTTGAAGTACGAGCCTCCTTTAGCCGGTGTTATTCGCCATGACAAACGCGTGGCAGAATCTATCCGCATGCAGGCACCTATCCTAAAGCGCTTCCCAAATTCTGATGCAGCTGATGATGTGGAACTCATTGCCCGGTCTATTACCAGCCAATCCAATCAAAGCCAGTCGGCTTAAATACAGGGGGCAGCGTGTCCAGCGTCACCCCGCCACCAAATACCCCACCCACAAGCAGCACTGCATCCGGTGCCAGTACACCTATTCAAGGATCTATCCAATCTCCGCCAAAGCAACTTGCTGATGCTGCTGTTGGAACCATTGTCAAAGGTGAAGTCATCGGGAAAGCCAAAGATGGGCAGACCATCATTAAAACCGAGCATGGCAATGTTAACGTACAAACAAAGCAAAACCTGCCTGTAGGTAGCCAGGTAACAATGGAAATTAAATCCACCGGCTCTACTTTGCGCGTTATTATTCTGGCCGTTGATAAGCAACTCCCCTCTTCTACCGTGCAACAACCCAAAGTCACATCGCCACAAGACATCCTTCCCGGCAGCCAACAAACTGCAACCAAGGCCTCTGTCACGTCAACTCCCATTGTTGAAGGCCAGAAATTTGCCATCCGGGTAACAACAGTAGATGTTGAATTTGCCAGTGTTTCGGGTAAGCAAGCCTATAAACCCAATCTTTCTTTTCAAGGTGTCGCCAGCGCCAATAAAGGGGCGGTACTCAATCAACCTTTGGATCAAATCAACCAAACTTTAAACCAACCCAAAGCACCCGCGACAGGGAACCAACCTGCTGCCCAGTCGCCTACCTCATCCACGCAAGCACAACCTGCAACTACGACGTCACAGTCCGTGCCAGGGGCAACTCCACCTTCTACAACGGCGCCTGCTCCGCCTTCACAATCTCCCGTAACGACGGGGGTGCATTTATCTCCGGATGTTGTGGCTGCCGCGCAATCTCAACAAAACCCTACGCTTTCTGGAAATACACCACCTACCCCGACAAGTCCGGGGAGTCCGCCACCTGCAACGGCCTCCGTGATTGAAGCTGCCGCATTAAAAGTCGGAAGCCAACACCAGGTTCGGGTTGTTTCTGTGACGCCACCTGCATCACAAACAACGCAGCCGGCAACACAACCAACAGCACAATCCCCAACACAATCTACCCCGTCATCTGGGCCACAACCGCCTGCACAGTCAACAGCTTCTCCCAATCCTTCGGTAACGTCAGGGGCCTCTGGCAACAGCCCTCCTACCGCTTCTGCACCGACAGCCATGCCTTCTGCTCCGCCAAATCATATTAGCGGTATTGTGATTGGAACCAATCCAAGCGGTCAAGTGTTGGTACAAACCGACACAACAGTTTTACAACTACCTATGGCCCAAAATGCAATGCCTCCGGGCACCCAGATTACGTTTGAGATTCTGCCGCAAGCGCCCCTGGCATCAAAAGATGCCCCTTTATCTCAACTGCGGGAGCCTTTTATCCAATCCTGGCCGATACTGGAACAAACGGTCGCTCAGCTGCAAAGCCTGTCCCCCCCAATGGCACAAAACTTTACAGGCAACGCCATACCTCAGCCCGGGCCAAAACTGGGCAGCACCATGCTCTTTTTCCTAACGGCTGTTTTTGGAAGCAGCTCCAACGGATTTATTGGTGATGCAACTGCCCAAACTTTGCAAAATGCAGGGGCACAAATTTTGATGGATACTATGGAAGGGGATTTTCGTACTCTCCAACAACTGGCACGTACAGACCCGGCACAGCCCGCCCATGACTGGAAATCATTACATTTGCCTTTGTAT
>JANQSM010000088.1 GCA_028284025.1 Alphaproteobacteria bacterium
AAGCAATCAGGATTTTGTCGATGGTTTTGGCATCTTCTTCAAAGCTTGAATTGAAGTGGCACAGGTTTCCGTCGCTATGGCGAAAAAACTTTAGCACCGGCACCATCTTGGCAATGGCGGTTTCTACATCCTGCGGAATGGGAATTTCTGCAGCGCCTAAAATGGCACGCAATTCAATCAAATCATATAACACCCGAAATTGCGCCGATGGAGAGCGCTGCACATGGCCGCCATCGTCCAGGATTTGTTCACGCAAGGTTTTGCAAAACAGATTAAGGTTTTTAGGAAGGGATTTATTAAAATCTGCCAGACAGACAGAGACATAAATCAGACCTTTTAATGCCGTAATCCTCTCATAGCCTTGTTCACTTGTGCCTAAGGCCCGGCGTAGATGTTTGGCCTGACGGGCAACGCTTTGAAAAAACTTTTGGTGAAACAGATCATCGGCGCTTGCTCCGAAAAAGTCAAAATGACAAAACCAGGCTGCCAGCCGGTTAGCGATGATATCAGCTTTCCAGATTAAGGGATCCCAGCGCGGGAAGGCATCAATCCAGCCTTCTACAAGTTCACGCGCACGCGATCGGGCGGAACTCCCTCCCAGTGCGTGGAGATCCCGCAGCCAGCCGAATGAATGGAGATCTACTTCTTCCATTTCGCTTAAGTAATGTTCATCCCAGGGAAAAGCACCCAGGTTATGGGGCTTTCCGCACAGCAGGAATTCTCCCTTACAAATGTGGGTACCTAAATTAGCCTGGCCATTCCAGGTGTCCGACGGGCTGATTTCCAAAGATGTTGAACGGGCTTTGGGTAAGGTGAACTTGTAAAACGGCAGGCTGAAGAACAGCCGTTTGGTGCCTGACACCATGCGGTATATAAAAGAATTTGTGTGATCAACGTAAGCCGTCATTTCCATCAAAAGCCGTTTTCACAAAAAAAGCCCAAAAAACTATGCGCGCAAGTCTTTGATGATGCTGGCGTATTGGGATGAGTCTTTTGAAAAAATTGCCGTCCCTGCCACAAGCACATCCGCACCTGCCTGTTTTACTTTCTGTGCTGTCTGTTCATTAATGCCCCCATCAACCTGTAAATCAATGGGTTTTCCTATCTTATCAATTTTTTCACGTAAAACACGGATTTTTTCTAACTGACTTTCGATAAACTTTTGACCGCCAAATCCAGGATTTACGGTCATAACTAAAACCAGATCCAGATTAGGTAGGACTTCTTCCACCATTTCTACCGGCGTTGCCGGATTCAGTGCTACACCGGCTTTGACACCTAAGTCTTTGATGACCTGTAATGAACGATGCAAGTGTGGTCCAGCTTCCGGGTGGATGGTCAGGATATCTGCCCCTGCTTCAGCAAAAGCTTGCAGGTAAGGGTCGGCCGGGGCAATCATCAGATGAACATCAAAGACCTTTTTTGACAATGGCCGGATGGCTTTTACAATCGCTGGACCCATTGTAATGTTGGGCACAAAATGGCCGTCCATCACATCAATATGGATGTAATCTGCACCGGCAGAATCCACGGCTTTTATTTCATTGCCAAGATCAGCAAAGTTGGAAGCCAGAATTGAAGGAGCAATTTTAATGTTTTGCATATCAGTCTCTTATCAGCTTAAGGGTTAAGATACAAGCAGGCAGCAAAAAAACCATCCACACCGCCGGATTCAGACTTTTGGAAAGGAAAGGTTCGAAGCATACCATTTTTGATAAAACTTTCTTCCAGGAACGGGAATTCGTCTTTTGTTATTTTCTTTAGCTCAAAATTTGGGGTTTCTTTTAAAAAAGAGGTGATCTGGTCTTCACCTTCCTGTTTAAACAGGGAACAGGTGCAATATACTAAAACACCGCCTGGTTTAAGAAAGGTAGCTGCTTTTTGTAATAAAGTACGCTGCAGGGTAAGCAAATTTGTCAGGTTTGGAGCAT
>JANQSM010000093.1 GCA_028284025.1 Alphaproteobacteria bacterium
TGGAAGCCCATCCGACCCAGGCTTTGGCTGATGCGTTAACTGTGCGCCAGAAAAAATCAACTATCAAAGGTTTGAAAATTGTGTTGTGCGGAGATATTACCCATTCACGGGTGGCTATGTCCAACACCAAACTGTTTAGTAAGCTGGGGGCAACAATTATTCTGACTGGCCCAGAGCCTTATTTACCAGCATCTGTTGACAGCACAAATATTGTGATTGAAAAGGACTTTAATGCAGCTTTAAAAGACGCCGATGTCGTGATGATGTTGCGCATTCAAAAAGAGCGCATGTCGCAGGCTGACCTGATAGACGGCAACAAATATTTTTCCAGCTATGGTCTGACGACTGAAAAATTACAGCATGCCAAACCTGATGTCCTTGTCATGCACCCAGGTCCGATGAATCGGGGTACCGAAATTGCTGATGATGTGGCGGATGGTCCGCACAGCGTTATCCTGGATCAGGTTGCCAATGGTGTGCCAGTACGTATGGCCTGCCTACAATTATTGATCGGGGGGGCAAGTGCCTGAAGATCTGATTCAAAACTGGGACACATATATATATGTCATTGTGTTCAGTTATATTCTGGGATCCATCCCGTTTGGTTTGATCCTCACCAAAGCCTACATGAAAAAAGATATCCGTGATATTGGTTCAGGTAATATCGGGGCAACCAATGTTTTAAGAACGGGCAATAAAAAATTAGCCCTGGCCACTTTAATTCTGGATATGGGAAAATCCGTGGTAGCCGTATTGCTAGGCCGTCTGATTCTGGGTGAAAACATGGCTGCACTGGCCGGAATTGCTGCGGTCTTAGGTCACATCTTTCCCATATGGTTGAAATTTAAGGGCGGCAAAGGAGTTGCCAGTGGCTTGGCAATGTTTCTGGCGTTGAATTTTAAAATTGGATTTATCATGGCCTTAATCTGGCTGTGTGTGGCACTTGCTTTTCAGTATTCTTCTCTGGCAGCGATAATCATGTTTGTCATTACCCCTATCCTGGCCATTATGTTTGAAGACCGGTCAGAATTTGTCCCGATCTTGATTCTGTGTTTGGTTATTCTTTATAAACACAGGGACAATTTTTATCGCTTGCTAAAAGGCAAGGAAAGCAAAATCAAATTAAAGAAAGAAACAACTTAAGCTATGTTTGCAGCCAAATCCAAACCTACTGCCAAAATGAATGAGGAAAAAATCAGCTGGCTGCGCCTTGCCCGCAGTGAAAATGTAGGCCCGATCACATTCTTTAAACTGATTGAATGCTTCAAGACAGCAACCCGTGCTTTAGAGCGTTTACCAGATATGGCTCAACGCGGCGGCAAAAAAAGTATTCAGATTTATTCCCGTGATAATGCCCTGCGCGAAATTGAAACGCACCAAAAGAAGGGCATCCATATTATTACATCTTATGAAGATACCTATCCTGATCCTTTGCGTCAGATTGCGGATCCGCCTCCCATATTGAGTGCACGGGGAGACTTAAGCCTTTTACAAAAAAGATCTATCGGTGTGGTTGGCGCCCGGAATGCATCCGGTAATGGGCGTCGTTTTGCAGCCATGATTTCAGAAGACTTAGGCAGTCACAATTTTATCATCACATCCGGTTTAGCCCGCGGTATTGACACAGCCGCCCACACCGGTGCTCTAAAAACCGGTACGATTGCCGTCCTGGGAGGTGGAGTTGATGTGGTTTACCCACAAGAAAATCAGAATCTATATGACCAAATTTGCAAAGAAGGTTTGGTGATTTCTGAAACTTCTATCGGTACCCAACCAATGGCACGCCACTTTCCACGCCGCAACCGTATCATCTCTGGCCTTTCCTTAGGGGTAATCGTGGTGGAGGCAGCCTTAAAATCCGGTTCCTTGATTACTGCCCGACAAGCTGCTGAACAGGGACGTGAAGTTTTCG
>JANQSM010000098.1 GCA_028284025.1 Alphaproteobacteria bacterium
TTAAAGCCAACTGTCTGGATACATCCCCTGTCTTTACGGTTTTGCTTTGCCGGATAGAAAACCGGTTTTGTTTATCAGCTAACACATGAATTCCCCCACCGCTTTTTTCAATGAGGGGCCGCAATTTATCTGCGCTGGCCTGAATATTTTTATATTCCAGTGCGTTCTTATCTCCCACAATGGCTAAGGTTTTGTTTTGACTGTTTTTCAGGCGATAAAGCCCCGGCTCTTCAGCTGTATAAATATGTTCAGTTGCCCCAGATGCAGTAGCGGGCAAGGGAATAAATTCTGTTTCCCCGTCCGGGCGGGTAATGGCCAGGGTTTCTTCTTTGGGGTGCAGCTGGGTTTGGGTGATGGTCAGATTTTTTCCATCGACTTTAGCAGTCAAAGTATTTTCGGCAAGGCTGGGTTCTGCCATCAGCCAATGAGCAAAACGGCGTAGTAATTCCGTATGCGGACCACCACTTCTGTATCCGCGTGCCCACAACCAGAGTTGATCGCTCATGATCTGGCCGACGCGTCCTTCTTCAACTTTATCTGTAATGATCAATGGTCTACTCTGGAGGCCAGTCATCAAAATGTTTCCTTGGGTGACTTCAACATCCACTTGTTGCAGCCAGGGTCCTACGGGTAAACGGTCAGGAAGTAAGTTTTTGGTGACTGGGTGGCGCCTGCCAATTTCGCTTAATGCAGGCGTAAACGGTTGCCGGAATGTGGTACCGGTGGGTTTGCCGGGTAACATTTCCCCCAGATCAGAAAGCAAAAGATTTTCGCGGCTGAAATAATCTGGTCCGGTCGCTTCTAACACAGCGCCACCCTGACGAACAAACTCTGCGATATGATCCAGGTACACTGAATTCAAAACACCACGGTCTTCATAACGGTCAAAAATAATCAGATCAAATTCATTGATTTTTTCGACAAAAAGTTTGTGCACCGGAAACTCGATAAGCGATAATTCCGATACAGGTGTGGTATCCAGTTTCTCCGGTGGACGCAGAATGGTGAAGTGGATTAGATCTACCGACGGGTCGGATTTTAACAAGTCTCGCCAAATGCGTCCGCCAATATGCGGTGCACCGGAAATGAGCAAGACCCGTAATCTCTCACGTACGCCATTGATGGAAACAAAAATCTCATTGTTTCGCGCATCCAGTTCATTGGGCAATATAGGGGTGGAAAACTCAATCAGGTTCTCACCATTATGCTCCACGGGAATTTGCAGATCAACGGGCGTATTGGCCGGAATAAACTTTTCTTCATAGAATTGATGATTCACCTTAATGACCAACGGGACAATTGTTTCTTTCAAGCCATACTGCTTGACCAGAATTTGCAAGGTTTGCTTCTTGTTCAATAATCCGAAAGAGGGGCTTTTTAGAATTTCAATCTGCCGATCGGCTTCTTCTTTAGATCCGGTCAATACCAGGTTTACTGGCACGGGGAATGGGTTTGTGGGGGTATCATGGATCTGTCCATCACTGACCAGAATCAAGCCGGCTTGCTGGGAAGAAGGGACTTCCAGCAAAGATTGGCTCATGTCAGTAAAAATGCGGGTGCCATCACGTGCGTTGCCTGCTGCCCCGATATAGACGGTTTTAACATTCAGGTTTTCTCGTTTGGCAAGTTCAGCCTGCAAGATATCTACTGCCTGATAAGTTTGATCTTCTCGGGTGCCCAGTTTCTGGCTGGGGGATTCATCCACAATCAGAAAAACAGTATCTTCAAACGGTGCGCGTTGCTCTTCCAGAATTGAAGGGTTAGACAATATACCTGCGAACAACAAAAATACCAGTGCACGCGCAAAAGCCCCTTTTGCCTTTTGCACAAAAGCCAATAAACACAGAGCAAGACCCACACCTACCAGAATCCAGATATACATTGGATCTAGAAACGGTGAAAAAATGACATCAAAAGCCCGTGTCATTTCACGTGTCATTTACTGGCCCATCCTTTCCATCACAGCTTTAATGTGAACCTGGTCAGATTTGTAATTCCCCGTCAAAGCATACATGATCAAATTGATCCCAAATCGGAAGCTTTGCTCTCTTTGTTTCTCACCACCTGGAATCACAGGATACAGGCTGCGCCCGGAAGCATCCACCGCCCAGGCTTCTGCCCAATGATTCTGGCCCAATACAATACGAGAGACGGCATTGGAAGTTTCAGATGTTTCCACATAGACCGGCGGGCGATGATAGCGGCCAGGAAATTGCTGCATTAAATAAAAAGATTTGGTCATGGTGTGATCGACCATGATTGGTTTGATGGTATAAATCTGCAACTGTTCCAGAATTCTCAAGGCAGGGGAGGTCGTAAGAGAAGGTGCTGGATTGTCGTAGATATCAAACAGAATGAGTCCTCCCGAATTCAAGTATTGGCGAACCTTCGTTCGCACAGGTTCTGACAAATCCAGACTTTGACCTGCCAATGGCCAATAAACCAGCGGATAAAAAATAATATCATCTGTATTGAGATTAAGAGCATGTGGCCTTGCCAGTTCTACTGCTGTGCGGCTGCTGATGATTTTGCTGATACCTGCCATGCCGTTGGCGACTTTATCATCTACTGAGGCAATACCGGTTCTGACATAGCCCAGGTGCAAATCATACACGGGAAGATCCGGTGCCGGGGGTTGTCCAGAGGGCTGTGCTGTTGCCAGGCCAGGTAGCAAAATCACTAATGCCATAAATTTTAAGGGTAATAATTTTGGCAAGCTTAAATAACCACGCAGATACAAGGTCAATACATAATCCAGAAGTAAAAGCAGCAAGGTCAGAATCAATAACGGGGGCATTAGGGGGTAACTTTGCTGAATTTTCAGGGCGGAAATATCCGTCAAAGTCATTTCGGAAGGTAAGGGTTTTTCCAGATGTTGGCCCAGGTTTAAGGCCTTGTAATATCCCTTGTTGCCATAAAGTCCGGGCGGCAAGCGTGGTGAGACTTTAAAGTCAATCAAAGTTTGCTGGTTGATGCTTTCAATATAAGATTTTGGAGTGTTGAGTTTTCCATAGCCATTCAGCACTTGGTAGGGCGGTAATGTTTGAGCCTTGGACGCCATGTAGGAAGAGGACCCCAAATGAGATAACCGTTCCAGTAACTGAACAAATACCCCACTAACCGGCAAGGTCGACCATTCCATACGGGTGGGGACATGAAACAGAACGCTCCACCCTTGTGCTATTTGTTTTGCTGTAATCAAAGGTGTTCCATCTTCCAGGGTGGCAAGAGTCTGGGTCTCTGCCGAAGGTTCAGGAATAACATGCTGCTTGACCAATACGCTGTCTTTGCTTGTCACATCACTAAACAGACCATTGGAATCAAAGGGGGCAAGGCTTAAAGGTTTGTTCCATGAAAATGTTCCACCCAGCTGCCGGGTGCCGGGGCGTAAGGAAACAGGCAGCAGATCAGGATGCATATGCCGGGTAGTGTCATCAGCAAACTTAATAAAAATACCACCCTGTTCAATCCAGCGTTTTAATTGTGGAATAGTAGCTTCTGGAATTTGTTCACTACTGGCAACCAACAGGGTTGTTACACCGGCTTCCATCAAGCTTTGCAAATCACCGGTAAATTTTTGACTGAAGGCATCTGCTGCCCGGTTTAGAAAATAATGTTCATCTTCAAACGGCGTATCAAAATCTTTCTGGGCTGATTTGAGCACACCAGTTTTAGGCTCAGACAGCAATGTATCGCGATACCACACCGCAGCCGCAGATTTGTTTTCAGCAATGCGTATAGCGGTGACAGCATTTCGCATTTGCTGGGGCATTTCTAGCACAAACATCACA
The DNA here is from genome assembly GCA_028284025.1 of Alphaproteobacteria bacterium. Lineage (GTDB taxonomy): Bacteria > Pseudomonadota > Alphaproteobacteria > JANQSM01 > JANQSM01 > JANQSM01. The sequence continues at coordinate 3,792 of JANQSM010000098.1, forward strand.
AAGTCACTTTTAGAAGCAATCTTTATTTCTTGGGCGGCCAGTACCGTACCGGATTCTGCAAGAGCCTGAACAGTAACAGTTTGTTCAAATGGCAGGGGGAGTTGTTTTATGATCAATGACAGGCCGCGTGCATGAGAATCATTTTGCATCTTTAAAATGCGTGGTGTGGTCACACCTGGCCCGGTAATAACCAAATCCGGATGGTCACGCACCAGTCGGTAAAATGCTTTTTCTTTTTCATGCAAAATTCCATCGTGTAGCCAGGCAAT
>JANQSM010000110.1 GCA_028284025.1 Alphaproteobacteria bacterium
AGCACACTCATCGCAGGCATTGATCGTTCAACCACATGCAGATGGTGATTTATTATTTCCGGATCAAAACTGTGTCGGGCGGGTCACCGTCATGCAGAATGATGTCCCAATCCGGCAAAAAGGAAGTGCTGTTGCTGTTGGACCTCGACACGCTATTACAGCAGCCCATGTTGCAGGAACAAGCCGTGGAAATTTTATTGAAATCGTAGATGATGATGGTGGTGTTTCTTACCATAAAATCTGGCACAGCTGGACACATCCTGTTCGGGATTTAAGAGTTATTCGCTTGTATGAAGGGGAAGAATTTGAAGATTGGTGCCAATTTGCGGATGACCCTGTTGATCGGGGTGATGAAATTATCATTGGAGCCGGGGGCTACGTAAACGGGGCTGAACTTTCCAATGGATTTGAAGTAGTTGGAACGCCAAGCGCACAATTTGGCCAGCCCATCCGGTATGGAAAAAACATCATTACAACCTGGCATGCAAATAGTAATAGAAGCTATTTCTTTATTTTTGATCACCCGGATACCGCAGGCGAACTTGGCTCTGTAGACCATGAAGCTTATATTGCAGAGCTAGATTCGGGTGGCGCTATTTTTAAGGAAGTGAATGGTAGTCTGAAAGTTGTGGGCATCGTTATATCTTCAAATAATGCTTTTTCTGCCAATTATGGACATTATTCAAGCGCATTAAACTTATTTATTCATGATCGAAATGCTGAAACAATTGAGTATGAACTTTTAGACTGGATATTGCGTGAAGCTGATCCTGATTATGCGCATCTTATCAATATTGAAGCCCCTACACCTGATACACAAGCTGGATTAAACCGGTGTGCGGTACTATCCAGCACAGGAAGCACAATACTGGACTCTGACTGGAATATGGATGAATTTGTCAATGACCAGGATTGGTTTGATTTTATAAATGCGTTTTTTAGTGAAGAACAATCACATGATTTCAACTGCGATTTTCTGAGTAATGATCAGGACTGGTTTGATTTCATTAACGCATTCTTTGTACAACGAACATAAAATAAAAAGACCAAATAATAATAAAAAGCAGGAGCAGAAAATGAACAAATTTCTTGGTAGTTTTGCTTTATTTATAATGACCTTTCTAGGTTTTGTGACAGTTGCCCATGCGGTGGTTGCTCCTAATCCGCTTCCTATCCCAGAAAACAACTGTGTTGGACGATTAACAGCAGGGACAGCAGCCGCCATTGGCGCAGACTTTGATAATGATATTGGGTATATCTTGACAACATCCCATATTGAACAATGGGTCCATACACAAGAAGAGGGGGCATCAAATCCCAGTGTTTTTATCTTGTGTCAGGATGAATCCTGCTCCTCGTCAAATTCTAATATTTATCGCGCGATAAAAGAACTTGAAGCTCCTTGGCCTTCAAGCTGGGGGTTAAGTAATATTTCTATCTATGAGGTTGAGCTAAATGCAAATAATAGAGATCAATGGACATGGTGCCCACTAGCTGAAGAAGCAGCAGCGACAAGTGATTTACTGGTTGTTGCTGGCATTGGAAAAACAAAAGGAGCGCTTTTACCTTCAGGATCTGCTGGTGCACCGTATGGTGGGTATAGAGTGTCAAATCAACGTAAATTGGTTTATGGGCAAAATAAAACCTCCTTTTCCGGTGTATTGCACACAACTTTTGGACATGTCGATGGGCGTTGTGCATTAGACAATAACCCACCAGCACATGAAGCAACGGTTGTCGATAATGATTCTGGTGCTCCATTATTTAAGCAAGACGCCCAGGGAATACTCCGAATTGTTGGAGTGACTCAAACGGCTTCTAATCCGAATATGGCAGCTTACTGTATTTCTTCTGGTGGATTTACAAACCTGCTGGAAGTAGATCTAGATCCCACTGAACAGTTTGAAACACGCAAAGCTTGGATAGAGTCCTTGCACGAAAGTATCAATACCTTGCCACCAGAAGATAATGAGCAAGAAATAACCCGTTGTTCACAAATCTTGGATAATGGGGGTGTAGAAGCCAGTGATCCTCTGCTTGTTGCAGACTGGAATGAGGACGGATTCAAGAATGATTCTGACTTCTTTGGCTTTGTGAATGACTTCTTCGATGCGGCACAAGGTCATGATTTTAATTGTGATTCTTACTCCAACGACCAGGATTGGTTCAGCTTCATTAATGGTTTCTTTACCAATTAATAATACCCTTTAGGGATAAGGATAGGTACTATGGTTAAGAAGATGTTAGGCGCAGTTGCGTTTCTATTTATTTTATTAGGATACACAAGTTCGGCTCATTCACTGGTTGTTGTCCCAAGTGATAGCAACCCCATGCCGGAAGTATATACCAACCAAAATTGTGTGGCGCGTGTATTTACAGGAAGAGACACAGATGGAGATGGCGTTACAGATACGCCGGACCGCCTTAAAGGTACAGCGGCATTTGTCGGACCCAAGCACGCAATCTCTTCAAACCATGTAGCAGCTACAAGCCGAGGCAATTTCCTTGTTAGAATTGTAAATGGTCAGCCCGAAGCTCACAGAATTGACCGTGATTGGCGGCACCCTGGTGGAACAGCCGTTGATGGTCGCTTAATTCGAATTTCTGGCGATCTTCGTACAGATAGCCCAGCCCCTTACTGGTGCAAAATGTCCGATGGATATTTAGAAAGAGAAGAAGTTTACGTTATTGCGGGTGGTGGAGTTGTCTCAGGGGGAATGCAGTATGGAGATGATCTGCTAGATGGTGATGGAATTTATGTTTCTGTGGCTCGCCCACAGATTACTGATCCAATTACCTGGGGAATGAACAAAGCCATGGGGCCAGGGTTTGTTGATGCAGGAAATGGATTTTACCTGCCTATCTATACGGCTACTCTTGCTCGTCCAGGAGATACATTCTGGGTAGAGAACCAGGCTGTGGGTGGAAATTTCGATTCTGGAAGTCCAATTTTTAAAATTACTGAAAATGATGTGCTTGAGATTGTCGCAATCATGAACTCTGCTTCTGTGCCGATCAGTACAGATAGACCTGATGGTATGGAACCTATGAACTTTTTATATGATGAATCAGATGATATTCCTCCTCCTGTAAACTGGGCACAGAATCTTAAGCAGAATATTGGGGCTTACAATAACCCGATAACTTTGAAAGAATGGATTCTTGCACAAGACACAACCCATGGTGATCTTGTTAATATTGATCCTCCTGAGCCAGCAGTTGACGAAGGAACCCCAATGTCACAGCGATGTCTAGATATCATTGACCAGGGTGGCATAGCTCAGGCAGATAATCAGCTTGTTGCAGACTGGAATGGTGACGGATTCAAGAATGACACTGATTTCTTTGATTTCGTTAATGTTTTCTTTGACACAGAAGCTGAAAGTGATTTTAATTGCGATGGTGGTTTAAACGATCAAGATTGGTTTGACTTTACTAACGCATTCTTTAATTAATTCTTTTGAATTAATGCATTAGGTTCAATTGCTTTCAATAGTCCAGTTTTTAGTGATTCTTAATATCCCTCTCATTATTTTGTAATAAAATTACAAATGTA
>JANQSM010000116.1 GCA_028284025.1 Alphaproteobacteria bacterium
ACAATTATCGCCATTTTATGCTCAAGGAAATTCACGAACAACCCTCTGTCATCGGTGATACCCTGACATCCCTTATTAACCCGGGTGATCGATCCGTGGTCCTACCGGAAGTTCCGTTTGATTGGGATAAGATTGAACGCATCAACATTATTGCCTGTGGCACGTCATTTTATGCTGGAATGACGGGCCTTTACTGGCTGGAAAAACTAACCGGTCTGCCTGTGGGTGTTCATATTGCTTCAGAATTCCGTTATCGATCACCCGCGCTAAATGATAAATGCCTAACCGTATTGATTACTCAATCTGGCGAAACAGCTGATACACTGGCTGCGTTGCGCTTTGCCAAAGACCTTGGCAGCCAAACTTTGGGAATTGTCAACGTCCCCGACAGTACCATTGCCCGTGAAAGCGGCGCATTTTTGCGTACTAAAGCAGGACCAGAAATCGGCGTTGCCAGCACCAAAGCCTTTACTACTCAACTGGTTGTGCTTGCCTGTCTAGCCGTTGGGATAGGCCGGATCAAAGGCACCTTATCCCAAAAACAAGAGCAAGAATACGTCAGCCACCTTCTGGAGGTACCAGAAAAAATTACCGATTTCTTGGGTCAGGAAAAACAGCTGGAAAAACTGGGTAAAATTTTGGCCGACCATCGTTATATTTTATACCTTGGTCGAGGGTTGCATTACCCGATTGCCCTGGAAGGTGCTCTGAAACTAAAAGAGATCTCATACATCCATGCAGAAGGTTATGCGGCTGGAGAAATGAAGCACGGTCCCATCGCATTAATTGAAGATGATGTTCCGATTATTACACTGGCACCTTCAGATGAATTATTTGAGAAAACGGCTTCCAACTGTCAAGAAGTCTATGCGCGTGGCGGAAAAATTGTGCTGATTAGTAACGCTGCTGGAATTAAAAAATTGAAAGATGTTGCCTGGCAGAGTATTACCATGCCAGAAATCTCTGACTTTGAATCCCCACTTTTATATACTATCCCTGTGCAATTACTGGCATATTATGCCGCAGTTGCCAAGGGAACAGATGTTGACCAGCCAAGAAACCTTGCAAAATCCGTCACAGTAGAATAAAAGAGATCTATTGTGAAAAAACCAACAAAAAATATTTTGCTTTTGTTTTGTGGTGGCACCATCTCTATGGGGCACAATCCGATTACGGGTGTTTTAGATTCATCTTATCAAGCCCAGCAATTCTTTCAGCTTGAACCCCGATTAGGGGAAATTGCCGATATATCGGTCGAGAATCTTTTTGATATAGACAGTACCAATATGACACCCCGTATGTGGGAACATATTGTTACGGCTGTCTCTCAAAATTATGATGACTATGACAGCTTCGTTATCACCATGGGTACGGATACCATGTCTTATGCTTCTAGTGCGTTGGCATTTGCCTTACATGATATCGGTAAACCGGTGATTATTACCGGAGCACAGATTCCATCTGAAGCCATCAACACCGATGCCCGCCAGAACCTGATCAATTCTTTGACTCTGGCATCCATGAATCTTTCTGGTGTATACATTCTATTTGGCAGCAAAATCATCAAAGGCTGCCGAGCAGAAAAAGCTTCGGAATCTGAACTGAATGCTTTCGCTACTTTTAATGAACATGACTTTGGGGAAATCTCTCTTGGAGTGCGCTTTCATATGGATCCCCCGCCCCTGAATAGCCAACCCCCCAGAATCACAAATGGTTTTGAACCAAAGGTGGCCTGTGTCACCTGTGTACCAGGGATGGATACTGACCTTTTATTTTCATTACTGGATCTTGGCTACAAAGGTGTTGTCCTGCGTGGATTTGGATCAGGCAACACGCCTGAAAACTTGCTACCCTTTTTTGAAGAAACCAAGAAGCGTGAGATTCCAGTGGCAGTTTCAAGCCAGTGCCCCCGTGGCACTACCATTATGGGGCTCTATGATCCCAGTTTCCGTGCGATTGAAGCCGGCGCTATACAAACATTTG
>JANQSM010000203.1 GCA_028284025.1 Alphaproteobacteria bacterium
CATAGCATCACGGCCAAAAAGAGGGGCAGTGTCAGTAGCAGTATTTGTCATTGTTTTATTTCCGCACAATTATAAATTGTATATTGTGTTTTTTTACCAAATGTATTCAGAAATTATACTATCAATCTAAATATATAGTAAATTTTTACATATTCCTTGCAAGGAAATAGTTTTTGTATCCCTCATAAAGCTTTATTTCGCGCATTTTTACAACTATAGGTTACTGAGAATATGATATTGTAACAAAAAGTTATTGTTTCTTATGAATTTTTCGATTAAAATGCTGCAACAGCTAAGTTAATTTGTATTACATATAAGAAATAAAATTATGGTGCGAAAAGGTAATAGATCTACTCAACAGGTAGAGCAGGATGAAGATATTCCGATTTTAAAAGCGGTTTTATCGAATCCACTTATTGGTGTCTTTGAGATTCTTGTCAAAGACAGCGACTCCTTCTCTTTTTCCTATGCCAATGATCGTTATAAACAGCTTTTAAACCTGAATGAGCAGAGCATTGTTGATCAATCTATTTTTGATCTGATTAATGACCAGGATGCCTCCGTCATGGTTTCCAATTTCAAAAGATGCATTCATCTGGGGAAACCTTTGACATACGATGAGGTGCTTTTTCTACCTCAGGGTCGTATTTGGTGGCAAGTTCACTTGGTGCCAAGCTTTACGGAAGATGGCCAGGTTGAAAAACTTTATGGGACAGTGACGGATTTAACTGACCAGCGCCGCATTGAAAATGCCTTGCTGGAAGCTGAACGTAAAAACCGGGCATTAATTAGTTCTATGCCGGATGCGATTTTTCGAATTAGTAAAGACGGTGTGTTTTTAGATTTGGAAGAGGGGAAAGACACAATTTTAGGGCTGGCACCAGTACAGTTTTTGGGTCGCCGCATTGAAGAGGCCCTTCCTGAAGAAGCAGCGGCCGTAGCACACAAGAATTTGATCAAAGCATTACACACCAAAAAGACCCAGGTCTTTACATACGAATTGGAAGTTGACAATACAGTTCATGATTTTGAAGTGCGAATTGTGGCAGTAAATTCTGAAGAAGTACTTGCCATTATCCGGGATGTTAGCAGTGCGAAGCAGGTGGAGCGTGAATTACGTCTTGCCAAAGAAGAAGCAGAAATTGCTAATAAATCTAAATCAGCTTTTCTTGCTACTGTTAGTCATGAATTGCGGACACCTTTGAATGCAATCTTGGGGTTCTCTGATGTTATACGCAATCAGATGTTCGGCAGTATCGGAGGCTCAAAATATCTGGATTATGCGCATGATATATATAAGAGTGGCGCACAGCTTCTGGATATCATTAATGACATTATTGATCTATCCAAACTGGAATCTAGCGCAGCAGAGCTTCAGGAAATTGTATTTGATGTTAACAAGATGGTGCAAAGCTCTATCAAGGTTCTAGATAGCCAACTTGAGCGTTCAAATTTATCTCTGGATTTACGTCTGGCAGAGGATATGCCGCACTTGTACGCAGATAAACGGTCTTTCAAACAAATCATGATGAATGTTCTGTCTAATGCGATTAAGTTTACGACTGAAGGGGGCCGCATTACAATTGAGACGCGCAAGGAAATCTCTGGGGCGGTATCTGTTGTTATCAGTGATACTGGAATTGGCATGGACCAGGAAGAAATTCCACGTGCTTTTGTTCCATTTGAACAGATTCAATGTTCCATTCGTAGAAACTATCAAGGTACAGGTCTGGGTTTGGCACTTGTAAAATCTTTGATGGATTTACACGGGGGGGTAGTAGATGTCAAATCTCGTAAAGGTGTTGGAACATCTGTTATTCTAAGATTCCCGCTTAATCGTAGCGTAGAAGAAGATTCCCAGGTTGAGGAATTAATGCTGTCAGAAGAGATTGAGTCACAAGAACCCATTTCTAAGGTTGCCATTTCTGGCGAACAATAAATTAATTTGTTTTTGAAGGGCTATGCGTCCAGGCAACGTCGTGAATGTGCGAATTCCATGCAAAGGCTGATTTACGATCTTTTACATTGACTCTAATGGAATTTAAGACCTTTTCATCAAAAGGAAAGTCTTGTGTACGGGTACGGTACACGGCAAGATTCTCCAAAACGCGTTGCACATAATTTCGGGTTTCGCGGAATGGAATTTTTTCAATCCAGTTCACCACGTCAACCTTTCCACGAGGATCACCAAATTCCTTCATCCAGCGATTCACACGGGCAGGCCCGGCATTATAGGCTGCCAGAGCAAGAACGTAGGAGCCATCATATCTTTTCAGTAATTTATCAAGATATGCATGACCAATTGTAATGTTATAGCTTGGGTCATTCAGTAATTTAGCTTTTGAATAGCGAATCCGCAGACCTCGTGAGACTTTACGGGCCGTTGAAGGTAACACCTGCATCAGACCACGAGCACCTGCACGGCTTTTAGCTTTGGGCTTAAAATTGCTTTCCTGGCGGATAATCGCGTTGACCAAAGATTTTTCAGCTCCATCTTCACGCGTGATTTCAACAATCGGATATCCTTCCAATACAAGTGGCGCATTTTGTTTCAAGGCGTTGCGGGAAATCGCAACTCCTAAATCAAAGCGTCCTACGCGACGGGCCAGCATAGCGGTCAATTCTTTCATAGCTGGGGATGATTCTTTATCAGCAAGGCGATAGACCAGCTGGTCAATATATTTTTCCTTACCGATGGTAGCCAACTGGTTAATGGCTTTAACCAGCTCATTGTTACGGAAACGGTTAGTTTCACTACTTCTGATAGGTGGCTGGTCTGGTAAATCAAGCTTGGCATCTTTATTCAATTCAACATAAGCCAATTGCCCATAGAAAGTGGTTGCATGTTTTGAGGCTTTTTTGAACCAACGCCGACTTTCACGATTTTCTCCAAGATGAGCATAAGTTCTTCCTACCCAATAGGCCCCCCGTGATGAGCTGATTGGATACTGAACGGCATCAAATAATGATTTGAAGTGGGGTAAGGCTTTTCCAGGCTCGTTCAAAAAGCTTAATGCGGTCCAGCCTGCAAGAAATTCAGCTTCCGCGTACTCCCAGGTACCAGGGATTTGTCTATGTTTTGCGGCAAGATCATAGGCTAGAACACTTTTACCATCATCCAAGGCACGGCGAACCTGGTAATCTCTCTCACGCCACCATAAATCGGATCGCACCGGGTTTTGGGGTGAATTAAGTAAAATCTCTACGGCTCCGTCATGTAATCTGTGGCGGCGGCGCCATTTTAGGCGTTCAAACTGCAAACCAGGATCTTCTTTTAAATGCTTGGGCACAGCAGCGATTAACGCATCGACATTACCCGCCCGGCGATATAAAGCAATCCGTGCTTTGCCAAGTTTTTGATAATCTTTGCTAACAAATTTGTACATTCTTTGGGCCGAACGCGTATGGCGATCCCATAAAAGGCGTTCAAATCTGGCAAGATGATCTGCTTTATCTAGATATTTTTTAAATTTACGTAAAAAAGCTCGCTCACGCTTGGATGTAAAAAAGTCATTCAACCAGGCTTCTTTTACGACTTTTTGTAAGCGTTCTTTTTCACCAGCGCGGGCCAGGGCATCCCCATAGCGCATTTTACCATCCAACGTCATTGGACTATATTTTTTGAACCAACGCAGGACTTCTTCATCATCCAAAGAAGCAGGCATTACTTCTTCTACACGTTTACGCAATAGGCTCAGACTTGGCCATTCCGGGTTGTTTTCGATAAAATTGGTCAATTCCCAATATGTTCGCCCAGAATTTGGCTCTCTTAAATTAAGCCAGTCGATTGTCTTGAATAAAAGTGGGTCTTTTGCTTCAGAGGCAATTCGGCGGGCATCCTTGTATTTCTTGGCATCTACCGCGCGGAAAGCCGCTTTATAGATTTCAGCGTCCCCTTCGCTTAAATTTGCAAAGGAATAGGCTGGTAAAATAAAAATTACCAGAGAAAAAAGGATGACCTTCAGGTTTGACTGCAGTACGCTCATGCTTTTATGGGCATTCTTTGTTTAAGCCTCAATTTTTGATTAACCATATTCTATAACTATACCTTTTATATTAAAACCAATATCATTATAAAATTGTAAACATTTCACGTTTTGGTAAGAAAAAATGACACGTAAACCTCGAAAAGATGACAAATTCATCGCTGTGAACCGTCGAGCACGGTATGATTATGCGATCGAAGAGGAATTTGAAGCAGGCCTTGTCCTTACGGGGTCTGAAGTTAAATCCCTGCGCGAAGGACGTGTGAACATTGCTGAAGGGTATGTAGGTCAAAAGGGGGGCGAGCTTTTCTTGATGAACGCCAATATCCCTGAATACAAGCAAGCCAAAGCATTTAATCATGAACCAAAACGCTTGCGCAAACTTTTGCTTAAAAAACGGGAAATGGGTAAGCTTTTAGGCGCAATACAGCAAAAGGGCATGACGATTGTGCCGATGAATCTATATTTTAACCAACGCGGTTACGCCAAGTTAAAAATTGGTCTTGGGAAAGGTAAAAAGGAAATCGATAAGCGCGATACCATTAAAAAACGTGAGTGGAATCGCCAAAAAGAACGCCTGATGAAAAGTTAGATGCCTCGATAGCTTTTAAGGTAGCTATTGACTTTTTGTTTCCTTTAAGGCATAAATTGGTTTCAATAACACAAGAATATCAGACGTGTTATAGAAAAAAGGAAATCAAAATGGCAGATGCCCCAAACGTAGACACATCAACAAAAACGGCAGATCAGCAGCCGCAAATATTACAAGTTGAAGTTGACGCAGGTGCAGAGGGAGCAGGTAAATTGACTGTTCCTGAGGGTGTCGAAATTCACTTGACCTCAGGTGATGTAAGGGTTTTTGGCCCGGATGGGCAGCGGTTTGTGCCAGCTTCTGAAACTCCCCAGCCTTTTTTAACCCCTACAAAAGTTGAGGAAGCCCTGTATCTGATTGATCCAGAAAATGATGTGCGATTGACGTTGAGGGAGCTAGGTGATTTTGGCAACAGACTTACAAAGTTTCATGATTGGGCTTTTGGTGGTATGAGGGTGAGCATAAGGGGGGGCGAAAGGCGTCCTGTTCTGTGGGCACCTGAACCAATGAATGAAGGACAAGGAATGAAATGGGATGACGGCGTAAGAGCCTACCATCCTGATCGT
>JANQSM010000204.1 GCA_028284025.1 Alphaproteobacteria bacterium
AAATTTCTATTCCAATATCAACATCTTTTCCTCCAACAACCAAAGGTTTGATATTCAGATATTTTTGGCACAAAGATTTAAGCGGACGAGTAGTAGCAGGGACAACACTGGCGATAATGGTTCCTTTGATTTGTGAAAAATCAAACCCCTGTAGTGACATAAGCTGGGTCAGCCAGACGGCATACTCATCTTCCGTCCTATTGGCATCCGTTGAATAACGCCAACTGGTAACCAGCTTATCCTGATTAAAAAGGCCAAATGTAATATTGGTGTTTCCTGAATCAATTGCCAGAAGCATGGCTACTCCACAATTTGGTAATGAGTGGTTCCAGCAGCAATTTTAACATATTCGCTACCCTCTTCTTCTTTTGACAAGATCATATGACCTTGATCATCCACGTCAACAAAAATCCCGCTGATCAATTGATCTTCTCCATGTTTGAGTTTAATGACCTGCCCCAGCCCAATAGCTTTTTTAAGCCATGCTACTCTAACGTCTTCAAACCCGTGTTCCTGATAGTCCTGAACGATTGATTTAAAGCGCATCAGAAACGCATTCATGAAATCATGTGGTTTGATGATGGTGTTACACGCATGGTTGATATCTGTAGCTGGATACATAATTCCCTCTTCGGGGTGAGTGACAAGATTCAAACCCAGTCCAACAATCAAGTTTCCTGTCTTGGGAAAAGGCTCAATTAGAATTCCACCAAGCTTTGCGCCCTGAAGAAAAATATCATTTGGCCATTTAAATTTGATATCCTCACAATCGCTTAGAACTTGCAATGTTTGATCTGCTGCCAAACATGTAAGAAATCCAATATGGCCTAGCGATTGATCCTTATCTATCTCTATAATAAAGGTAAGAAAAAGATTACCCTCTGGGGAATACCAATCTTTCCCACGTGTGCCTCTACCCTTGGTTTGGTATTTAGCAAGAATAACATTCTTTTTATTGCCAGCTTCCAGAATACGCTTTGCTTCTTCATTGGTACTGTCGATAAAATCAAGCTCTTTAATATGCCATTCTGCGGGAAGCTTAATCATAGAATATCAAAAAAACTGTTAGCTGCTACTCCGGCCGCTGCGATGATAGGGCTTGGATACAAGAAAAAACCAACTGTAAACAAACTACTACCCGCAATGACAGTATTAAGGACACCAGGCCGGTTTCGATCAATCATTTCACTGGATTCATCAAAATACATCACCTTAATAATACGAATATAGTAATAGGCAGCCACAACGCTAGAAAGAACACCAATTACTGCCAGCCCATAAAGGCCTGCTTCTACGGCACTTAAGAAAACATACAGCTTACCCAAGAATCCTGCCAGTGGAGGAATTCCCGCCATAGAGAACATAAAAATAGCCATTGCCATGGCCATCATTGGATGACTTTTTGATAAACCTGCCAGATCTGAAATATTTTCTACGACTCTGTCACTTTTACGCATTGCGATGATAATGGCAAATGCCCCAATACTCATTGCAAGGTAAAGCGTCATATAAATGATGATTCCACGAATCCCTTCCTCTGTACCCGTTGCCAAACCAATCAGTGCATATCCCATATGACCGATTGAACTATACGCCAATAGGCGCTTGATGTTTGTTTGAGCAATTGCACCAAATGCACCAACTACCATGGATGCGATAGAAATTAGAATAATGACTTGCTGCCACTGGCCAATCAGATCCGCAAACGGATCCATCATCACCCGAATAAATAAACCGATAGCGGCAACCTTAGGTCCCACTGCAAAAAACGCTGTTATCGGTGTTGGTGCACCTTCATAAACATCCGGTGTCCACATATGGAAAGGGGCTCCTGATATTTTGAATGCAAGAGCTGCAATCATAAATACAAGTCCGACAACAATACCTATATGTAAGGTACCAGATTCAAAAACAACCGCGAGGCTATCAAAGTTTGTTGTGCCGCTAAAGCCGTACACCAGTGACATACCGTATAGCAACATGCCCGAAGAAAGAGCACCCAAAATAAAGTATTTTAGTCCTGCTTCAGTAGATTTATAAGTATCCCGCCTGATAGCAGCCAGCACATAAAGCGATAAAGATTGTAGCTCAACGGCAATATATACAGAAATCAGATCATTGGCTGAAACCATCATCATCATACCCAATGTCGCCAACATCACCAGCACCGGAAATTCAAACCGTAAGCTATTTTGCAGCTTCAAATAATTCACTGAAATCATCAAGGTCAGTATTGACGCTGATAAACACAAAATCTTTAAATAGGAGGAGAATCCATCCAGTTTGAAAAGCCCGTTAAATGCCAAGGCATTTTGAGTCTGATTTTGATAAACAAAATAAATCCCACCAAGTAGCAAAATAACGGCAAGGCGACATACTTCTTCAGCTTTTCCATCCCCGCGGAAAACGCCATAAAGCAATAATGCCATAGAAGCAAGAGCCAGGTATATCTCTGGAAAAGCCGTGTGAATATCAATCAAAAGCAAATTTCCTAACATTCTTAAAGCCCCGCAAGTTGTGGCGTATTATAGGAATGCATCGCCAAATGATAATTATCGATCAAGTTGCTGACAGAAGGCTCCATAATTTCCAAAAAGTCGTTGGGATAAATCCCGATCCAGAATACCAATATTGCCAATGGTACAAATACTGTAATCTCTCGCACAGATAAATCCGGCATCTGCTTCAGATCAGCTTTCTCTAATTTTCCAAAGATGACTCGCTTGTACAACCACAGCATATAAGCCGCCCCTAATACCACCCCGATAGCCGCCAGGAAAGTCACCGTTGTATTGGCTTTAAATGCTCCGGTTAAAATAAGAAACTCTCCAGAAAAGCCTGATGTTCCCGGCAATCCGATTGAGGCCATGGTAAAAATCATAAAGAAAAATGCATACATCGGCATAATATGCACCAGACCCCCAAAGCGTGAAATTTCTTTGGTGTGTAAACGATCATACAATACGCCAACACATAGAAACAGCGCTCCAGATACAAGGCCGTGAGAAATCATCTGTAAAATAGACCCTTGAATTCCCTGCAAGTTCATTGTGAAAATACCAAGTGTCACAAACCCCATGTGGGCAACAGATGAATATGCAATTAGCTTTTTCATATCTTTTTGTGCCAGTGCAACCAGCGAAGTGTAAATAACCGCGACTACGCTGAGGCCAAAAACCAGCGGAATAAAATAATCTGATGCATAAGGGAATATTGGCAGTGAAAATCTTAAAAACCCATAGCCTCCCATTTTCAGCAATACTCCAGCTAAAATGACTGAACCAGCCGTAGGTGCCTGCACGTGTGCATCCGGCAACCAAGTGTGCACCGGCCACATCGGGACTTTAACTGCAAAAGATGCAAAAAATGCCAGCCACATCCAGATCTGCCAGCCAGTCGGAAAATTAAAGGCCATCAAGTCCGGAATACTGGACGTACCAGCTGCCAGATACATTGCCAACACAGCAATTAACATCAAGACAGAACCGGCCAGCGTATAAAGGAAAAATTTGAATGAGGCATAAACCCGGTTCTCTCCACCCCAGATCCCGATAATCAGAAACATTGGAATTAGAACCGCTTCAAAAAATACGTAGAACACAAACAGATCCAGCGCACAAAACATACCTACCATCAAGGTTTCAAGCACCAAAAATGCAATCATATATTCACGCAAACGGGAAGTGATTGCTGTCCAGCTGGCCAAAATACAAATTGGAATCAAAAAGGTTGAAAGCAGAACAAACAGAACGGATATACCGTCCACTCCCATGTGGTATGAAATATTATAGTCCTCAATCCACGGTATGTATTCAACAAACTGGAAATCCGCCGTTGTGCGGTCAAACTGAAACCATAAAGTTAAAGATAAAGCAAACGTTGCCAGAGATACCCATAACGCCACCCAACGGGCATTTGTATCAGCCGCACGCGGGATGGTCAGAATGAATAACACCCCCACCAATGGCAGGAAGGTAATTAAGCTAAGTAATGGCAAGCTTTCAATCATCTAAACTAAAATCCTGTAAAATAAATAACTGATAAAAATCACCAAGCCCACCAACATCACAAAAGCATAATGATACACATAACCGGTTTGTAGGCGAGAAAGAGTTCCGGCAATATTTTTTGATATGCGCATCATGCCGTTGGGACCAAGGCCATCAATAATCAAAACATCAAAAATACGCCACAAAAAGCGTCCTGCCATCATAAGTGGGCGGACGATCAAGGCATCATAAATCTCATCAAAGTACCATTTGTTGTAGGATACATTGTAAAGCGGTTTCAATGTCTGGGCTGTTTTGCCAGGTAAAGATGGTTTCTTGATGTACATTAAATAGGCCAGCCCGATACCCAATAAACTCACCAGCAATGGTAACTTCTTGATATACCATGCAACATGATGGGCTTCTTCAATCACATCATGGCTTGCCAAAACAAAAATCGAATCTGCCCAGAATTCAAGACGATCATGACCTACAAAAACGTCATACCCGACAAAGCCAGAGAATACAGCTCCGATCATTAAAACGCCCAGAGGTATCGTCATCACCGGAGGAGATTCATGCACATGACTCATAACTTTTTTCGAGGCCCGTGGCGTGCCATGGAAGGTCAGGAAAATCAATCGCCAGGAATAAAATGCTGTCATCGCAGCACTGATAATTCCCAACACAAAGGCATAATAGTGCATTGGCGAATGGTGGGCAGCATAGGCTGCTTCCAGGATCATATCCTTAGAATAGTATCCAGCAAAAAGCGGGATCCCGGCAAGGGCAAGAGAGCCAATCCACATACAAGCATAAGTAAAGGGAATCTTACGCCAGATACCGCCCATGTTCCGCATATCCTGCTCATTCGACATGGCATGAATAACCGACCCAGCCCCCAGAAATAGTAAAGCTTTGAAGAAGGCATGAGTAAACAGGTGAAAAATAGCCGCACTGTAGGCTGACACCCCAATGGCAAAAAACATGTACCCAAGCTGCGAACAAGTAGAGTAAGCAATCACTCGTTTAATATCATTTTGTGTCAAACCAACACTGGCGGCAAAAAAGGCGGTAGTTGCGCCGATGAAAGTAATAAATGTCAAAACATCCGGAGCAAATTCAAACAATGGTGACATCCGGGTTACCATAAATACACCGGCTGTTACCATGGTCGCTGCATGGATCAAGGCGGACACGGGTGTAGGACCTTCCATCGCATCTGGTAGCCAGGTATGTAAACCCAACTGGGCAGATTTCCCCATCGCACCAATAAACAGCAGGAAGCAAATAACCGTCATGGCATGAGCTTCCATTCCAAGGAAAGTAAACATGGTATTTTCCATGACCGAAGCTTGAGCAAAAATCTCGCTTAACTGAACCGTCCCAAACAGCATGAAGATTGCAAAAATACCCAGGGAGAATCCAAAATCCCCTACCCGGTTTACAAGAAAAGCTTTCATAGCCGCTTTATTAGCGGATTCTTTTTCATACCAAAAACCGATCAGTAAGTAAGATGCCAGCCCAACGCCTTCCCAGCCGAAAAACATTTGCACCAGATTATCTGCGGTTACCAGCATTAGCATGGCAAAAGTAAATAATCCTAGATAGGACATGAACCGCGGTTGGCTTTTGTCATGGTGCATATAGCCAACAGAATAAACATGCACACAGGATGATACCACCAAGACAACAAACACCATCACTGCTGAAAGTGTGTCAAACTTCAATGCCCAGGAAAACTCCAGCGTGCCAGAGGTCATCCATGGCAACAGTTCCACAACGGTTGAATTGCCCGCCAAAGCAACATCCATGAAAATAAAGCAGGACATAATGGCAGCTAGAATTAAAATAGCGCAGGAAATAAAATTAGTGGTTCTATCGCCTAAAGTTTTACCAAAAAAGCCGGCAATCAAAGAACTTATTAAAGGTAGAAAAACGGCTTCTACAAACATTCCTCTACCCTTTCATCACGCTGACATCATCAATTTCGATACTGCCACGATTACGGAAATAAATTACCAGAATTGCTAAGCCAATCGCAACTTCAGCAGCCGCAACGGTAAGCGTGAACATCACAAAGACTTGGCCAACCATATCCTGTAAATGAGCAGAAAAAGCTACCAAGTTTAAATTCACAGCCAACAGCATCAATTCAATAGACATCAAAATGATGATGACATTCTTACGATTTAGAAAAATACCAAACACCCCAATGGTAAATAAAATTGCAGAAAGAGTCAGGTAATAGGATAATGGTACCAACATGTTTATACCTCCCCTCCCATACCCTGGCCGGGTTTTATTTTAACGAGTTCAACAGTCTTTTCACGACGACGCGCAATTTGTTCAGGCACAGACTGTTTTTTCACGCCTTCGCGCTGACGCAAGGTCAAGACAATTGCTCCGATCATTGCGACCAATAAAATCATCCCTGCACCCTGGAATAAATACACATACTCAGTATAAAGAATACTGCCCAAAGCATGCGTATTTGTTGGCCCGCTTTCAGCAATAGGCTGAGCAATTAATACTGGATGATCTGCATCACGAAACCCATATGCCCCAAGAACCAGGATCAGCTCAACCAACAGAATAGCGCCGACAGAAGCCCCTATAGGGATAGATTTTGCCATCCCTTCACGCAAACGGGCAAAATTGATGTTTAACATCATCACCACAAACAGGAATAAAACAGCCACCGCACCGACATATACAATAGCTAACAGCAGGGCGAGAAATTCCGCCCCGGCAATCAGAAATAAACCGGATGAATTTAAAAACGCCAGAATCAAAAAAAGGACCGAATGAATGGGGTTTCGTGAACTGATCACCATAACAGCACTGAGTACGGTAATGGTGGCAAAAATAAAAAAGAAAAATTCAGGTGCAGTCATATAGCAGCAATAGATCTTTACTTATTTGAAAATACACCAAAAACTTACACCTTTTGAACGATCACGCAAAGGGGAAACTGACACATTTTGTGGGAAAAACGAAGGGCGCGGAGATGAAGCAACAATTACCTATAGGGTGCATCATCAGAAAGGCGTTGTGCCAAATGAGATTCCCAGCGTTCCCCATTGGCAAGAAGCTTTTCCTTGTCATAAAAAAGTTCTTCGCGGGTTTCGGTAGAAAATTCAAAATTTGGGCCTTCCACAATGGCATCCACCGGACAAGCTTCCTCACACAAACCGCAGTAAATACACTTGGTCATGTCGATATCATAGCGCGTGGTCCGACGAGAGCCATCTGCACGCTCTTCTGATTCAATGGTAATAGCCTGGGCCGGACAAATTGCTTCGCACAGCTTGCAAGCAATGCAACGTTCTTCTCCATTAGGATATCGTCGCAGAGCATGCTCACCTCGAAAACGCGGACTTAAAGGCCCTTTTTCATAAGGGTAATTCAGCGTAACCTTGGGCTTAAAGAAATACCTCAATGTCAGCCACATGCCGGAGACAAGCTCCCACAACAAAATTCCCCAGGCGAATTGTCTAATACTGTTCATTTATCCAATCTCCGGTAGCCAGTCCATATATACCAGAACTCCTGATACCAGTACAACGTAGAACAAAGAAAACGGCAAAAAGACTTTCCAGCCCAACCGCATCAACTGATCATAACGGAAGCGCGGGAATGTAGCGCGTACCCACAGCATACAAAACAACAAGAGGCATACCTTCAGCAAGAACCAAATAACTCCAGGAATCATGTTGAAAGGAGCAATATCAATTATTGGCAGCCAGCCTCCTAAAAATAAAACTGTCATAAAGCCGGACATCATAATCATATTGGCGTATTCGCCTAAGAAGAACAGGGCAAACGTCATGGCAGAATATTCCGTAAAATACCCACCGACAAGTTCAGCTTCCCCTTCCGGTAAGTCGAATGGTGCCCGATTTAATTCCGCCAAAGCAGAAATGAAAAAGACAATAAACATCGGGAACAGCGGAATTACAAACCACATGTTTTCTCCCTGTGCCAAGACAATGTCAGTCAGATTCAAGGATCCAACACACAGCAACACGGTAACCAGCACAAACCCGATCGAAACTTCATAACTTACCATTTGGGCAGCTGACCGAAGCGCCCCTAAAAACGGATAGCGGGAATTACTGGCCCAGCCAGACATAATCACACCATAGACTTCCAGAGAAGACACTGCGAACAGATACAAAATTCCAACATTAATATCTGCCAGCACCCATCCTTCACTTACCGGAATCACAGCCCAGGCAATCATTGCCATGGAAAACGTGATAATAGGAGCCAGTAAAAAAACAATCGGGCTTGCCCCGGATGGAATAATGGTTTCCTTCATAAACAGCTTGGCCCCATCCGCCAAAGGCTGCAATAACCCAAATGGCCCAACACGATTAGGGCCTTTACGCAGTTGCATGCCTGCGATTACTTTGCGCTCCGCATAAGTCAGGTACGCTACACCAATCAATAACGGCACAACCAATAATAAAATCTTGCCAACTGTCAGCAGAGTCGGAAGCAAATAAAGATCAACAAAGGTCATAAGCTATCTCCCTATTCCGCCGCCATTTTGGTTTGATAGTAAAACTCGTTCGTACATTTTGCCATAGTTTCAGAGTTACTGGAAACTACATCCGTCATGTAGAAATTTTTATATTTTGACTCAAATGGTTTTGCAGATAACTTGCCTTTTTTGCCAAATTTCTGCCATTTAGCCGGAACCAGTTCATCTTCTTTGGCAAAAACAGGATAGTCAGCAAATAATTTTGTCCGCAATTCTTGCAACGTATTAAAGGGCAATATATGACCCAAACGTTCAGACAAGGCCCGGATAATTTTCCAATCTTCCTTCGCATCCCCCGGCGGAAAAACCGCCCGGGTGGCAAATTGCACCCGACCTTCCATGTTGGTGTAGATACCGTCTTTTTCAGTATAAGCAGCACCTGGTAATACAACATCCGCAGCTTGCGCACCTTTGTCACCATGATGCCCCTGATAAATAACAAAAGCTTTTTTCAGCTTTTTCATATCGACATTATCAACATTCAGAAGATAAACCGCCTTGATGGAGCCACGGGATGCCCCGTTTAAAATATCTGCCATCGCTTTGCCACCTTTGCCTGGCACAAACCCCATGTCCAACGCCCCAACACGGGAAGCTGCGGTGTGCAGCACGCTAAAACCGTTCCAACCATCTTTATTTTTGATAAGATTAAACTTGCTACAGAATTCATGAACCAATGCCAGAAGAGCCTGAGCATCTGGGCGTGTCAAAGCATGTGCCCCCAGAATAATCATTGGGCGTTTAGCCTTTTTCAAAACTTTTGCAAAGTCATTTTTACCTGAAATAACTTCTTGTAATACTTTAGGTGTGCTTCCCAAGTGTTTATAATTATGGGTTAATTCCACTTTCTCGCCAATTAATCCAACCTCAAATCCCCCTCGTAAATAGCGCTTGCGCAAACGTGCCTGAACAAGGGGTGCTTCATAGCGTGGATTGGCGCCAACGATCAAACAGGCATCAGCTTCTTCAATTCCGGCAATGGTAGTGTTGAAAAGATAACTTCCCCGATTTGCAGCATCCAGCTCCGCCCCATCTGTGCGACAATCTATGTTGGTTGATCCAAGACTTGCCATCAGATTTTTCAAAGCGTACATAGATTCAGCTTCACATAAATCCCCGGCGAGTGCGGCGATTTGGGTACTTTTTACATTCTCCAGGTTTTTTGCAATATGGGCAAAGGCTTCTTCCCAGCTTGATTCATGTAGCTTACCTCGCTTACGAATATAGGGACGATCAAGGCGCTGACGCTTTAGGCCATCACAAGAAAAGCGAGATTTATCCGAAATCCATTCTTCATTCACATCCTCATGAAGACGTGGCAAAACCCGCATCACTTCATTTCCGGCAGAATCTACGCGGATATTCGCGCCTATAGCGTCCATCACATCAATACTCTCTGTTTTCTTTAATTCCCATGACCGTGCTTTGAAAGCATATGGCTTGGAAGTAAGCGCTCCCACCGGACATAGATCAATAATGTTACCAGACATTTCCGATGTCAGAGCTTTTTCAACATAGGTGGTAACTTCCATATGTTCTCCCCGCCCTGTGGCCCCCAATTCTTCTACACCAGCAACGTCTTCAATAAAGCGGATGCAGCGCGTGCAGTGAATACAACGCGTCATAATGGTTTTAATCAGCGGCCCCATGTACTTGTCTTTAACTGAGCGACGCATTTCCTTAGTGCGTGCATCATCATAGCCATAGGCCATGGCTTGATCCTGCAAATCACACTCCCCCCCCTGATCACAAATCGGGCAATCTAGCGGGTGATTCAGCAATAAAAACTCCATAACCCCTTTACGGGCTTTTTCTGCCATGTCACTGTTTGTTTTAATCACCATGCCGTCTGCTGCCGGCATGGCACAGGATGCAATGGGCTTAGGCGCATTTTCAAGTTCCACCAAACACATGCGACAATTTCCAGCAATATCGAGACGCTCGTGATACCAAAAATGTGGTACTTCCACATCCATCATCTGACAGGCTTGCATCACCGTCGTACCAGGAGCAACCTCAATCTCTTTTCCATTAATTGTCAACTTTGGCATATTAATATTCCACTTTATTATTCAGCAGCAACCAATTGTTTTTGTTTAAACTTTTCAATTCTTTTCTCCAGCTCTGGACGGAAATGGCGAATTAGCCCCTGTACGGGCCAGGCCGCGGCATCTCCCAGTGCGCAAATCGTATGTCCTTCAATTTGCTTGGAAACATCCCACAACATATCAATTTCTTCCACCGTCGCATTACCAGCGACAAGACGTTTCATAACCCGCCACATCCAGCCCGTCCCTTCCCGGCATGGCGTACACTGTCCGCAGGATTCATGCTTGTAAAAATGTGAAAAACGCGTAATAGCTTCAATAATGTCGGTGGACTTATCCATCACAATAACGGCAGCTGTGCCCAGCCCACTTTGTACCTCACGCAGGGAATCAAAATCCATCAATACAGTGTCGCAAATTTGTTTAGGCAGTACAGGAACGGAAGATCCTCCAGGAACAATAGCCAAAAGATTATCCCAGCCGCCGCGCACCCCCCCAGCATGCTTTTCAATCAACACTTTTAACGGTGTGCCCATTTCTTCTTCCACATTGCACGGGTTATTGACATGCCCGGAAATACAAAAAATCTTGGTACCTGTGTTATTCGGTCGCCCCAGGGATGCAAACCAGCTTGCGCCGCGCCGTAAAATTTCCGGTACCACGGCAATGGTCTCAACATTATTGATGGTCGTCGGACATCCATACAGCCCCACACCTGCCGGGAAAGGCGGCTTTAAACGTGGTTGACCTTTGTTCCCCTCCAGACTTTCCAGTAAGGCTGTTTCTTCTCCGCAG
>JANQSM010000208.1 GCA_028284025.1 Alphaproteobacteria bacterium
TGGAAAATATATTTGGTTTGACGAATATCCAGGTTGCCTCTAGCGGTCATTCAGAAAGTGGCAAAAAAATTGCGCTGGAAAGCACGTTGAGCAATATCGAACATTCTCCGACAGCACATATCCAAGAGAGCCTTCACAAGAAGGAAACCGCTGATATTTCTTCTTCTGATTTGATAGAAGCTTAATTTACTAGGCGTGTTTTTTGGCTGTCTGCCAAAGGTCCATCATTTCATCTGTATTTAGACTGCTGAATTCTTTATTTTGAGCATCACACAGTTTTTCCATTGCTTTAAAGCGCTGTAAAAATTTTGTATTGGTTTTTGTCAAAGCGGTTTCTGCATCCAGATCCAAGGCCTTGCCTAAATTCACCAGAACAAAAAGCAAATCTCCGTATTCTTCTTCCAGGGCAATGCTGTTTTTAGGTTTTTTTACCTCATCCAAAAATTCTTCAAGCTCTTCCTGGATTTTTGCGATCAATCTTTCCGTTGAATCCCATTCAAAACCGCGCTTGGAAGCTTTTTTCTGGATTTCCTTGGCTCTGAGTAGTGCAGGAAGGTTTTTGGGTATATCTGACCCAAATTCCGGGCTTTGGGCCTCAGGAGGCGATTTTTCAGCCTGTTTTTGCCTGTCCCAGATTCCCTGGACGTCTTCAGGTTTGATTTGAACGCCCTGTTCATCACCAAATACATGAGGATGGCGATAAATTAGCTTTTCTGTAAGGCGTTGTGCGATCTCTTTAAAGTCAAATATTCCATTTTCCTTTGCAATTTGGGCGTGGAAAATGACCTGGAGCAACAAATCTCCTAATTCTTGCAGTAAATCTTCTTCAGTTCCATTTGTTATGGCTTCCACCACCTCATAAGCTTCTTCAATAACATATGGGGCGAGGGTAGTATGATCCTGGTTGACATCCCAGGGACATCCTGTCTCCGGATCTCTGAGCCGGCTCATTACCTCTAACAAATCTTCCAGTGCTTCGGGAGGTGATTTATGCTCTGACATAACTTTATAAACTTATTATATGTTTCTGATTAAAAATGCTTTTCTGTATGGAAGGGGGGTGTCGCGTAATTTGGCTTTATACATAGTTGCCCCATAATATTTTGTCGCATAATATATATTGTGTTAAATATATAAGTTACTTTTGGATACTTTAAACCAGAGTGCCCCAGAATGCCCCAGAATGCTAAAGTATGGTTTTTTCTCTAAACTTTTTTGGATTTTGCTGGATTCCCCCTTTACACCATAATTATAATTTAATTACTCAAACAACCCAACCGGGACACTACCCACGTTTATAAGGCACTATTAGTCAATCTGGAAGTAAAAAGTGGCACTACAAACAACATATTTCAAAAAGTCCACAATATATTGTAGATTGTTATTGCGTAGTACACAAAAGCCCTTCAAAGTATGGTTAAGGGATAATAACTCTGATTGAGGAGTCATACCATGATCATAAAAAGAAATGCAGAAGACCGCGGCCATTACCAAAATGATTGGTTAAATAGCCATCACAGTTTTTCCTTTGGTAACTATCAGGATAGTGAGTGGGATAGTTATCGTGCCTTACAGGTGATTAATGAGGATTACATCGCCCCGGCTTCGGGTTTTGATACACATCCCCATAAAGATATGGAAATCTTTACTTATGTTGTGTCAGGAACCATCAGCCATGAGGATTCTACAGGTGGCAAAGGTCAGATCAAAGCTGGTGAAATTCAGCTTATGACGGCAGGGAAAGGAATCAAGCATTCTGAAAAGAATGAGGACCCGGAAGTCCCTGTGCACCTCTTACAAATCTGGATTAAACCAGAAAAGACAGATTTGGAGCCAACCTACTCTCAACAAGAGATCAGTGTGGCAGATAAAAAGAATACATTAAAGCTTCTCGCCTCCCCGGACGGCGGCCACGGATCATTACAGATTAACCAGGACTTTAATATTTATGCCAGCCTGATTGATGCAGGTCAGGCTATTAAAGTTGGTATGGAATCTGGCCGCCATGTCTGGGTGCAGGTTGTTTCCGGCAGTTGCCAGATTAATGGGGAGGATGCTGAAAAAGGCGACGGCGTTATTGTTAGTGAAGAGACAGTTTTGGATATCCAATGCCCAGATTATGGCGCTGAGCTTCTCCTTTTTGATATGGCATAAACTCTAATGCCCTTTCGTTTGCCCTTCAATTGCCCTAAGCGTTGCAGCTGTTTCCGCTGCCGCTGCTAGCTGCTCTGCTAGTCCATCTCTGTTTCCTTCCGCAGCTTTTACCATTTCAATGCCGCGTTTAATTAGTCCTGGAATTTCTTCATCAAGAATATGACCTAGAGGGGTATAGCCGGGAATAACCAACCGATTTATAGCCATTTCTGCGACAAAATCTTCTGACATTCTTTCCATATCTCCAACAGGTAAAACCATGTATATCAGCATTGTCTGTAAAAAACCCATCGAATCTCTAAATTTCACTAATACAGATTCTAAATCTTTCTTTTCTTTGCGTTGATTTTCAGACAAGCCTTGACCCGAATTGGGATCATCTTGTTGTATGTCAAGGTCAGCAAGTTGTTTTCGTATTGCAAGATAAGCTTTATGGTTTTCCTGGAAAAATCGTAAAAATCTGATTAGTCTTATGTTCTCAGTGACGGCAAATATATCATCTTTTTCAATGCAAAATGCATAGATATGTTCTTCAAGAATTTTTTCTTCATCAAAGGGTATGTATGCCACAATTGGGGCTACCTCAGCAGAGTCTTCAGTTAATGAAACAAGTGCATTTACAAGATCATTAAGCTGCTTTTCAGATGGTTCCCCATGCCTGTTTTCTGCTCCTCGTGAATCAATTTCAAGACCATATACCAATTGATCTGAAGGGAGGTGAGAATGAATCTGATTTAAAGGAACGGGATGGAGAGCGCCCTCTTTCTTCTCACAAATAATTCTTACACAACTTTCTGCCATTTTTATTCTCCTGCTAGACGCTTTCATTCCTCATCCTGAGCTTGTCGAAGGATGAGAAAGCACTCTATATATCTTTTCAAGATATGGCAAGGAAATATTAGGTAATAATCTCCAGGCCATCATAGCATGCATATATATTGGGTTTCAGATGGTTGGAAAGCTCTTTATAATCCATGTCCAAGCCCAGATTAGTTAAAAAGGCTTGTTTGGGCTGTATTTCTTCAATCCACTGCATGGTTTTATCAAAATGGGCATGGGTTTTATGCTCTCTATATTGAAAACAATCAATAATAAGAGTATGAACACCCGATAAAGCTGCTTTGGTACTACCCGCCATGTCAAAGATATCAGGAAAATACGCGATATCCCCTATTTTATAGCCCAATGCCTGAATCACAACGTGATCAACGGTAAAGGCTTCTATACCAATTCCGGCTGCCTGGAATGTGCCGTCTCTAATGATATTCGGGTTTAAAAGTCTGGGATAAAGATTCTGTGCATTTGGTTCGTTAAATAAATAAGAAAAAGCAGTCTGTAAATGCTGGATAGTTTCCTGGTTGCTGTAAATTTCCAGTACCTTTTTCCGGCGCAGACAAATGCTTCTCAGATCATCAATACCGTTGATGTGGTCTGCATGGGCATGGGTATAAAGCACGGCATCTAAATCGGTAATGCTATTATCAATAAGCTGCCAGCGCAGATCTGCACCTGTATCAATTAACAGGCGTTTGCCTTGTTCCTCTATATATAAAGAACAGCGGCGGCGGCTATTTTTAGGATTGGATGGATCGCATTTTCCCCAAACGCCCTGCTCCTTTTCTCCACCACCAGGTTGAGGAACACCTCCGGAAGGACCACAGCCAAGAATAATTGCCTTTGTCATGGGGGCCATAATAAGACAGTTGTCAGTTATGTCTAGCGGCTAATTGAATTTCTACGGGCCAAGGCTAAAGTGCGTAAATCTCCGGTATAGGGGTCATGAGAAAGATTAAACACAGGCTTTTCTTCACCAAATTGAATTTGCAAGCCATCATAGGCAGGAAGAATTGGGATATTTCTGGAATGATCCTGTAGATATGCCATGGCATCACTATAGTCTACCTTTTGAGAAAGGTGGGTCAGGAAGGCCATTTGAGGATTTAATCTTTGGATAATTTTAACAACATCTGGGATGGACATATGCCCGTGGGCAGTCTCAAATCCATTGCCATCTATAATCACGGTGTGTGCTCCTTGCAAAGCTACCACGTCCTCATCTGTTAATTCGGAAACATCACTGATATATAAAAGCTTATCTCCAAAGCGGTATGCTAGACTGAATTCAGCTCCATGTTTCACTCGCCGTGCTTTAATCTGAATGGGTGCTTTTATGGCGTCCAAACTAGGCATTGAAGCAAGAGCACCATAATATTCTGAAATGGAGAATGGTAAATCCGGGCACTCTTCTTTAGTAAACAGAAAGGGAAATTTAGCCTTAATCCTAAGGTCGAAGAACTGGTCATAATAGATTGGAATGGGGTTTTCACCATTGAAATGATCAAAAACGGCATGTAAAAAACGCAGACCATCAGAATGATCCCCGTGATCATGTGTTAAAAGAGCCAGATCAATGCCCTCTTGCAGATTGCACCTTTCCATTTGAAAAGCAACCTCTGGCCCGCAATCAATCAGGATTTTAAAGCCATCAATATCCAGAAAAAAAGCTGGGCTCGTTCGCCGATTAAGAGGATTGGTAATATCAAGATCTCCATTTATAAGGCCGTTTGGCCCACGAGATCCCCCTGTTCCCAAGAATGTACCTGTAATCACTAAATGTATTTCCCGCCTTAAATTAAAAGAAATTTTAGCGTTAAAGTATCACTTTTCCAAAAAGACGCAAGAAATTTTCTGTCGTATGTTTTTCAATATCAGCATAAGTCGTTTGTTTTAACTCGGACAATACATGGGCTGTGTGCACTACATAAGACGGTTCACAAGGCTTCCCGCGGACTGGCTGTGGTGCCAGATAGGGGGCATCCGTTTCCACCAGCATCTGGGATAAAGGAACATTTTTGGCGATATCCCGCAGTTCATCTGATTTCTTGAATGTCACGATACCAGAAAATGAAATATACCCTCCAAGATCCAGGCCAGTTTTGGCAAGCTTTTCTCCGGAAGAAAAACAATGCAGAATAAAAGGAAACACGCCATTTTTGGTCTCTGAAACCAACATATCAATCATATCATTATCTGCATCACGTGCGTGAATCATCAAGGGTAGCTGACCCTGGCGGGAAGCTTCAATATGGTTTTCAAACTGCTTTTTTTGCACCTGGGGACTGGGCAAATCGTCATAATGATAGTCCAGGCCACATTCTCCGATTCCAACAACTTTGGGATGTTCAGCATACATTAATAGTTGCTCTGGCGTTGCTAAGCCCTCATCCTCAGAAT
>JANQSM010000215.1 GCA_028284025.1 Alphaproteobacteria bacterium
TGGTTATGTCATTAAGGATCGGCTGTTGCGCCCTGCGATGGTGGTTGTGACCAAGGGCGGCGAAGCGCCACCGAATCCGGAGAATATTGAAGGAGTAGACACAACGGCATAGCAAAAAAGTAACTTTTTTGGGCTGAGAATCTTGTATTGGCAGCCAAAAGGGCTTATGTGTAAAAATTGATGTTTAGAAATAAAATTAAGGAATAGAAGGAACATTCACTATGGCAAAAGTAATTGGAATTGATTTAGGTACGACGAACTCTTGTGTCGCCATTATGGACGGCAAGGATTCTAAAGTCATTGAAAATACTGAAGGAAACCGCACAACGCCCTCAATGGTGGCGTTTACCGACAAGGGTGAGAAATTGGTAGGGCAATCTGCCAAGCGCCAGGCGGTGACCAATCCAGAAAATACACTTTATGCCATTAAACGCTTAATCGGGCGCACCTATGACGACCCGATGACTAAAAAAGACAAGGAAATTGTCCCTTACAAGATTATTAAATCTGACAGCGGGGATGCCTGGGTGGAATCAAGAAAGAAAAAATATTCCCCTAGCCAGATCAGCGCTTTTATTTTGCAAAAAATGAAAGAGACAGCAGAAAGTTATTTAGGCGAAGAAGTGACAGAAGCTGTGATCACGGTTCCAGCCTACTTTAATGATGCCCAACGTCAGGCCACAAAGGATGCCGGTAAAATCGCTGGCCTGGAAGTTCTGCGGATTATTAACGAACCGACAGCGGCTGCTTTGGCCTATGGTCTGGATAAAGGGGATACTGGTACAATCGCCGTTTATGACCTGGGAGGGGGTACGTTTGACGTGTCTATCCTGGAAATCGGTGATGGTGTATTTGAAGTAAAATCCACCAACGGAGATACGTTTCTTGGTGGAGAAGACTTTGATAACCGCGTTATCGAATTTCTGGCTGAAGAATTTAAGAAGGATGCCGGGATTGATCTTCGCAAAGACAAGCTGGCGTTGCAGCGCTTGAAAGAAGCCGCCGAGAAAGCCAAGATTGAATTGTCCAGTGCGACTGAAACAGAAGTGAATCTGCCGTTTATTACGGCCGATCAGGATGGACCGAAACACTTAAACATTAAATTGTCACGCTCCAAGCTGGAATCCTTGGTAGAGGACCTGATTGACCGCACGATTAAGCCATGCAAGGCAGCCCTGAAAGATGCAGGCATTAAGCCTGAAGACATCAATGATGTGGTGTTAGTCGGTGGTATGACCCGCATGCCCAAAGTACAAGAGGCTGTGAAGAAATTCTTCGGCAAAGAACCCCATAAAGGGGTAAACCCTGACGAGGTGGTGGCAATGGGGGCTGCCATCCAGGCGGGTGTTTTGAAGGGGGATGTTAAAGATGTCCTTCTTTTGGATGTTACGCCGCTGTCTTTGGGGATTGAAACTTTGGGAGGAGTATTTACACGTTTGATTGATCGTAATACCACGATCCCAACCAAGAAAAGTCAGACTTTTTCTACCGCTGAAGACAACCAGACGGCTGTGACCATCCGGGTGTTTCAGGGGGAACGTGAAATGGCAACCGACAACAAGCTGTTAGGACAGTTTGATTTGGTAGGTATTCCACCAGCTCCACGGGGGGTGCCACAAATTGAAGTGACCTTTGATATTGATGCCAACGGTATTGTCAATGTTTCAGCCAAGGATAAGGCTACGAACAAGGAGCAGCAGATTCGTATTCAGGCTTCTGGTGGATTGTCAGAAGGCGATATTGATCGCATGGTGAAAGAAGCCGAAGAACATGAAGAAGAGGATAAAAAGCGCCGTGAGGTTGTGGAAGCCAGGAATCAGGCAGAAGCCATGGTGCATTCGACTGAGAAAAACCTCAAAGAATATGGCGATAAAGTCTCTGACGATGAGAAGAAAGAGATTGAAGACAGCCTGGAAGAATTGAAAGGCTTGTTGGAAGATGAAGATCCGGATCCGGGTACTATCAAGGAAAAGGTTGAGGCTCTTGCGCAAAGCAGCATGAAACTGGGTGAGGCTATGTACAAGGCTCAACAGGAAGAAGGCGGTGACGATGATGCATCCGCGGATACCGGGGAAACAGAAGAAGCAGCAGCATCGGAAGATGATGAAAACGTTGTCGATGCGGATTTTGAAGAAGTCAAAGAAGAAGATGAAGGCTCTTCGAAAAAAGGTAAAAAGAAATCAGCCTAACATATGGCAAAGCATAAAGATGAGAAGCCAGACAACGCACGTTTCTGGCTTCTTGTTTTGCCGGCACAAATTTTCAATAGGTAAAATACATGGAATTTGAGCAAGACTTTTACGAGGTGTTAGGGATCAGCCGCACAGCCAATGGTGAGGAAATCAAGCGTGCTTATCGCAAACTTGCTATGAAATACCACCCGGACAAGAATCCCGGTGATGAAGAGGCTGAGAAAAAATTTAAAGAAGCGTCTGCTGCTTATGAAGTTCTAAAGGATGCTCAAAAACGCCAGGCTTATGACCAGTTTGGTCATGCGGCCTTTAACGGTGCTGCCGGGGGCCGGGCGGGGGGTTTTGATTTTAATTTCTCCTCCAGCTTTGCTGATATTTTTGATGAAATGTTCGGCGACTTTACCGGTGCTTCGCCGCGTCAGGGCCGTGGTCGCCGCGGAGCGGACTTGCGCTATGATCTGGAAATTACTCTCGAACACGCTTTTAACGGTAAGGAAGAAGAAATTGAAGTAAAATCCTTGCAAGAATGCGAAGCGTGTGAGGGAACCGGCGCGCCACCAGGTACCAGCCCGGTGAATTGCCCCACCTGTGAAGGCACCGGGAAAATCACCATGCAACAGGGATTTT
>JANQSM010000230.1 GCA_028284025.1 Alphaproteobacteria bacterium
GACATCATCAACTCTTTCGATGAAAAAGATCTGGCTGACATTTTTTATACCTACGGTGAAGAAAAGTTTTCCCGCAAAATTGCCCGTGCGATTGTCGCTGCCCGCAAGGAAAGCCCCATTGAAACCACCCTGCAATTGGTGCGTATTATCCATTCAGTTATCAAACCAAGGCACAATGACAAAATTGATCCAGCCACGCGAACCTTCCAGGGTCTTCGTATTTATGTCAATGACGAGCTAAATGAACTGAAAAAAGGATTAAGCATTTCAGAGAACCTTTTAAAGCCAGAAGGCATTCTGGTAGTGGTATCTTTCCATTCTCTGGAAGACAGAATTGTAAAACTGTTTTTAAAAGATCGCGCGCAAGAAAATTTATCTCGTTTACTGCCGGGGGAGCATCCCCCTGCTCCAGCAAGTTTTAAACTACTTAGCAAAAAAGCAGTGGAAGCATCAGCAACAGAAAAGGATACCAATCCACGGGCACGTTCTGCAAAATTGCGGGCGGCGCAACGCACCTCTAATCCGGTATGGAAGGAGGCTGCTTAGAAAAATGAGAAACAAAAATATGAAAAAGCCGCTTCCTATGCGGCGCCCTCGTTCCCGTCAAAAAAGCATGACGCCACGGCGCATTTTTATGGGATTTGCTGGCGGATTGATCGTCATAGGTGCTTTAAGTTTATACCAGCTAAAGTACGAAGTAATGGCACTGGAAACTCAACTGTCCCAAACCCGCCAGAGCATTGAAGAAGAAACAGATACAATCCGGGTATTACGGGCAGAATGGCAATATTTGACCAGCCCGAAACATTTAGAAGAATATTCCTTTGCACATCTAAACCTTCAAAAAGTTACGCCGTTACAAATTGTTGCATATAAAGATTTTTCATCGCGTTTTGCCACACAAAGTACACCGGAGACTATTCCAGCACCTCCCGCCGTCAATCCGTTTAGAAAAGCGAGTTATCCATGAGCAGAATCCGCCATCGTCAACAAAAGCCATTGATTGATTTTAAATCAAAAGAATTGCGTGACATGATATCTGAACGCTCCAACCGTCGTGCGGTAGATATCGCCCGCAACCGACTGGCTGTCATCGGCCTGGTCTTTATGTTTGCGTTTTGCGCAGTATCGTTACGATTAGCAGACCTGATGATCCTGGATCAGGCACACTTAAATCGCACAACTTTTGGGCAAGCGGCCACACAAGAAAAATTGCGCGGCGATATTCTGGATCGCAATGGAGAAATTCTGGCGACAAGTTTAAAATCAGCTTCCGTTTATGCGGATCCAAAGTTTATTCAAAACCCGACAGAAGCAACCATAAAATTAAAAACAATTTTCCCTGCCCTAAACAAAGTTGATTTATACCAGCAACTTTCTTCTGATCGGCGTTTTATCTGGATCAAGCGCCATGTCACTCCACGGGAACAATATGAAGTCAACAAGCTTGGGATTCCTGGCGTTGACTTCCTCTATGAACAAAAGAGAGTTTACCCGCACGGCAACTTAACATCTCATTTAATCGGATATACCGATGTCGACAACAAAGGAATTGCGGGCCTGGAGCAAACATATAATGACAGACTTGAAAACGGAGAAGACATTGAAGTTGCCGTTGATGTGCGGGTTCAAAAGATTCTGCATGATGAGTTAAACAAAGCCATTGAAAAGCACAGCGCCATAGGCGGTTTGGGCATCATCATGCAAATCGATGGCAATCAGATTATCGGATCAGCCTCGTTACCAGATTTTGATCCTGAACATCTTAACGTTGCAAATCAGGAAGCTCTGTTTAACCGAAGCACCATGGGTGTATATGAGATGGGATCAACCTTCAAACTGCTGACAGCAGCCATGGCTTTGGAAAAAAAGAAAGCTTCGTTTAATAATCATTACAACACCAAGGATACTATCCGTCTGGCGGGAGGATACAGAGTACGTGATTTCCGGTCTTATGGGGATATTTTAAGCTTCCCGGAAGTGATTATGTATTCCTCAAACATAGGGGCTGCCCGCATTATCCAGGATGTTGGTGTTGAAACCCAGCAGGATTTCTTTGAAAAAATTGGTCTCTTGACACCGCTGCAGGTAGAGGTGCCCGAGCGTGGGGCACCTCTACTCCCTTATGCATGGAATGATGTCACTATGAACACCATGTCATTTGGGTATAGTCTGGCCATTACGCCGATGCAGTTGGTTAACGCCATTGGTGCTCTGGTAAACGACGGTCTTTACCGCCCAGCCAGCTTCATGAAAAATGAAAAAGACAGAGTTTATGATCTTGAACCTGAAAAAGTTATTTCCAAAGCTACGTCAAAAAAAGTACGTCAACTGATGTATCTGACGGTTGAACAGGGTACTGGAAGTAAAGCAGCCAACACAGGCTATTTCATCGGTGGAAAAACCGGTACTGCACAGAAAAATACTGCGGAAGGCTATGGAGAGAATACCTTGAGATCTTCTTTCGTTTCTGCCTTCCCAATCCATGACCCACAATATGTTATGTTTGTGATGCTGGATGAACCTCAAGGCATTAAAGAGACCTACGGCTTTGCAACCGGTGGCTGGACAGCTGCCCCGGTTGTGCGCAAAGTGGTCGAACGTATGGCACCTGTTTTAAGCATTCAACCCTTCCATCTTAAATCCAATGATGTTAAAACCGCTTTGAACATTAAGGAAGTTGAGAAAGGGCTGACCCTTGTCAGTGCTAAAGCTGAATAAGAATTCTTTACCTGATCTTACAGAGTTAAACCTGACCGGCCTTGCTATTGATTCACGCAAGGTCAAGCCTGGCAACCTATTTGCTGCCCTGCCCGGGTTTAAAGTAGATGGTACAACCTTTATCCCACAAGCCTTGGAAAACGGCGCAACAGTCTTGTTGGTGCCGGATGACTACCAACCGATCAATGTTCCTGCCACTGTTCAAGTGTTTTATTCTGATAATCCACGCCGGGACACTGCTTTGCTGGCCGGTCAATTTTATCAACCCCAACCTGATAAAATTATAGGCATTACAGGTACTAACGGTAAAACATCTGTCACGGATTATTGTTTCCAGGTCTTTTCAAATCTGGGATACAATGCAGTTGGTGTCAGCACACTGGGCATTCACAAAAAAGAGGGCATTGACGATTCAGGTGATATTACCACTCCGGATGTGATCACAATGCATGAAACT
>JANQSM010000240.1 GCA_028284025.1 Alphaproteobacteria bacterium
CTGCCGCCGATGAGCGCGACATCGCCATGGTGTTTACAGGCACACGCCATTTCCGTCACTAAAGATTACTAACCATCACGCGTTCTACCTTGCGCATCAAAGTAGGGAGAGCATGGGTGTGTAGATTTTTTTGACTAGACCAAATGCCTTCTTCCATTCTTGTGCTTTGTGCACAATACACATCCAGGTACAGATGAAAATGAGTAAAAGTATGTTTGACCTGCAAACCTGTTGGCTGCCAATTCACATTAGCCGGAGCATGTTGCAGGGCAGAATTTTCATCAAAGTCTTCCACCCATGGGCTGGACGGAAATTCCATCATCCCGCCTAACAATCCTTTTTCTTCCCGGCGGCGAAGCAAAATTGCTCCTGTTGGATTTTGCAGCCAAAATACAATTGCCCGTTTCACCGGCTTTGCTTTTTTCGGCGGTTTTACAGGCAAGGTATGGGCAATTCCCTGCTCAAAAGCGCGACACTGCCTTTGGATGGGACACAGATTACATTGTGGATTTTTTGGTGTGCAAATCATTGCCCCCAAATCCATCATGCTTTGGGCAAAATCCCCAGGGTAATCAGAAGACGTAAGCGCTTTTACTTTTTCTTTTATGTCAGATTTTATCTGCGGCAATGGAGCTGTTAATGCAAATACGCGGGAAATTACCCGTTCAATATTACCATCAACAACAGCCTCTGGATGATCAAACGCAATCGCAGCGATTGCAGCGGCAGTATACGGTCCAATACCGGGAAGTTTTAACAGCACCTCATAACGATCAGGAAATTGGCCATCATGATGGGCCACAACCGCTTGCGCACATTTGTGCAAATTGCGCGCCCGTGCATAATAGCCAAGTCCCGCCCATGCATGTAATATTTCATCCAGATCGGCAGAGGCCAGGTCACGCACATCCGGCCAGCGAGTGATAAATTTTTTGAAATAGGGAATGACCGTGACAACAGTCGTTTGCTGCAACATAATTTCAGACAGCCAGACGTGGTAGGGGTTGGGGTGACGTGCGCCCTTTACACGCCAGGGTAAATCGCGTCCATCCACATCATACCATGCCAACAGATTTTTATTGATAATCTTGCCTACCATGTGCACAAGAATAATGCTAATTTTACAAAAGAAAAGGATGTTTGCCATGGCAACACAAAGAAAAATGCAAAAGCAAACCCGTGGCAAGGTACAATCTATCGGGGCGCTGGCCCCCAAAATTACCCGTCAGGCCTTAAAAAACCATAATGCACTAGAAGCCACTTTGCAGGTAGAATGGCACAACATTGTTGGAGAAATGATTTCCACATTTACGCTGCCACACAAGGTTATTTTCACTTCTTCTAAAGATAAAACTGCAACCTTGAAGCTATATTGCGAACCGGCTGCAAGCCTTGAAATTCAACACTTACAGACACAAATTATTGAGAAAATCAACCTATATCTGGGCTATGATGCGATCCATCGCATTACTCTGCTGCAACAACCTGTACGCCGCCATCTTCCCACAACACCGCCCCAGGTGATCAAAGAACCAAAACAAGTGGATGCTGCTACCAAGTCACAACTGGAAGATGTTAAAAATGATAATTTGCGCAAAGCCCTGGAGAAGTTAGCCACACATGTGAGTTAATTTTTTTGATTCCTTGCTTGCGCGCATAGGCGTACTTATACTATCTCTATCCGTTGTAAGCCCTGCGTTTACATAATATTTTGTGGAGAGCATCGTGAAAAAAACAATCGTGGTCATCATTTTGGTTTTGGTGGTTGGTTTAGTCGGTTATTCAGCACTGATAGGACCCGTTACCCAAGAAACCAAAACACCCGATCAATCGGTTGCGCAACTATCCCAACAGGCAGAAAAACAAGAACGTCCATACAATGGTCAAGTTGCTAAAGGCCAGCCTGAAATGTCAACACCTGTGTCCTACTCTTCTCAGGCAAATGCGCTAGATGCCTCTGTTGCCGAGCGGTTGCAGGACCGGGTATTGGGTCGGGAAGATGCGCCGGTGACTTTGATAGAATATGCTTCCTTTACCTGTCCGCACTGTGCTCATTTTCATCAAACCGTTTATCCAATGGTGAAACAAGACTTTATTGATACGGGTAAGGTAAAGTTTATATTTCGCGATTATCCGTTTGACCGGTTTGCATTGATGGCATCTATTACCACCCGGTGTGTCCCAATGGATAAATATTTTGAAACTGTCAAATTGCTATTTGCCAAGCAGGATGTATGGAGCAAGGAAGAAAACCCTGAAGGGTATTTCCGCCAGGTCGCTGCGCTTCAAGGAGCCGATGCAGAAAAATTCCGTACGTGCTTGTTTGACCCAGGCATGCAGGAAGGAATTGCCAACATCCGTTTGGAAGGCGCACAGAAATATTCTGTTGCCTCCACGCCTTCTTTTGTGATCAATGACATCAAGTTTAATGGACGCTGGGAATATGAAAACTTTTCTAAAGCCTTGAATGAGGCTTATTTTGCAGCGACAACCAACCAGTAACTATGAAGTGAACAAATATAATGAGGCTCACCAAACTAAGACTTGCCGGATTTAAATCCTTTGCTGATCGCCAGGAAGTGCTGATTGAAAAGGGCATAACTGGTATTGTCGGCCCCAATGGGTGTGGGAAGTCCAACATTGTGGAAGCTCTGCGCTGGGTAATGGGTGAAAGCTCTGCCAAGCAAATGCGCAGTAAGGCCATGGACAATGTTATCTTTTCCGGGACAGAAGCCAAAGGGGGAGGCGTAAGACGTCCAGCACGCAACATGGCTGAAGTTGTGT
>JANQSM010000244.1 GCA_028284025.1 Alphaproteobacteria bacterium
CAGCACATAGCGGAAAAATAAATACCCGATCACATCAATCAGCGCACACACCAGCAAAAAGAGTATAATCGCTTTTGGGGTGATTCTGGGTGTTTTACGTTTT
The DNA here is from genome assembly GCA_028284025.1 of Alphaproteobacteria bacterium. GTDB lineage: Bacteria > Pseudomonadota > Alphaproteobacteria > JANQSM01 > JANQSM01 > JANQSM01. Next base: position 104 of record JANQSM010000244.1, read on the forward strand.
AGAATCCCCATCCGTTTGTCGCGGCGGGAAAAAATTTTTTCTTCAACTGTTTTTTGCGGCATAGCCAGCAGTATACTGTATAAAAGAAGATATGAAAACGATTCGATTCGGATCTTCGTCCTATTCTCTGCGGCAAGAGACATTCTCTCAAGCTGAATGGGAAGGCTGGTTAAAAAAATCTTCCCTTTCTTCTATTGAACAATCTTATGTTTACGGGGCGGCAGAAGCCGTCGTAGAGGGTATGGAGATTCGCCGCTTTGGCATTTATCGAAATGAAACCCGCATTGCTTTGGCGCAAGCATTAGTGAAGAAAACGTTCCTGGGACTTTTTAAAATTATTAAGTTGAGCCGTGGCCCCATCTGGTTGAGTAATCCTGTTTTGCCAGATGAAAAATTGGCCACATTCATGGTGTTGAGAAAAGCTTTTTCTCGCTTAAAAGGTGAATTTATTGTGCTTTCACCTGAACTGGAAGAGACACCATCTCAACAAGCTTTGTTGCAGGAAGCTGGTTTTTCAATGATAGCGACAGGTTTTTCATCTGCCCGTGTCGATTTAACTCAGTCAAAGGACGATTTAAAGAAGAATTTACGGGCTAACTGGCGTAATCAGCTGCATAAGGCGCAAGAATCTGGCCTAGATCTTCAGCATCAGAAACTTGACTCAAATATTGACTGGCTCCTCTCCAACTATGAAGCCCACCTTAAAGATAAGGCTTTTCCCGGAGATTCCCCCGCCTTGGTGCGGCAATTGGTGGAGATAGCAGACCAAAATCAGCTTCAGCTTTTAACTGCTTTTGACAAAAAAGAACCCGTTGCAGCGATTTTGAATATTGTTCACGGCTTTTGTGCAACTTACTTTATCGGGTTTTCCAGTGCAAAAGGCCGTCAATATAATGCCACGCAGCTATTGCTGTGGGAATCTATCATGGATTTAAAGAAGAAAAACATTCGATTGTATGATCTGGGTGGCCTTTATTTACAGGATCTTGCGGGCAATGAATCAGAAGGACTCACGTCTTTTAAACAAGGCCTGGGTGGGCAGGAATATCAGCTTGTTGGGACGTTTGTGTAGCTCAAAAAAAATGCCTGCTGATCAGAAACCAGCAGGCCAAAAGGTGCGATAGGTGAATGGGAATATAAAGCTATAAAAATCTTTTGCAAGCTCTTTCTTACTTAATAACCGTAAAAACTGGCTTACCCTTCATTGATTTGAATAACTCTGTGAGTTGTTCAAGACTTTTTGTTGTTTGGTCAATCAAAGCAACAGATTCGTCAAGTGTTGTTGTCATTTCATTCATGGCATCCGTTACTTGGTTTGCCTTAGAAGTGATTTCGTTTTTAAAGTTCTTGGTTTCAGACATCCTACGTCCCCTTTTGTTTCATGTTTAAAAATCAATTTGAAACAGAAATTGCAGAAGGTATGCCAAATTCGATACAAACAAATAAAATAATTAATTATCAATGGGTTATATCAATTCCCAGTTTTGAGAAACTCTACTTTTTTTGCATTTTGCATATACTTTATGCAAATGACGTAAGAGTTTTCTTGCAAAATGCAAGGCAATGGCAGGAGGCTGGTTATGATTTAAATATCCACGTGTTCTACAAACTGGGCGTTTTGTTGGATAAACTGGAAGCGTGCTTCGGCTTTTTTACCCATCAGGGCTTCCACCAGGTCTTTGGTTTGGCGCCGTTCAATCATTTCTTCTACAGCCGGTAGGGTAATTTGCAATAACTGGCGTGATACGGGGTCCATTGTTGTTTCTTTTAAATATCGTGGTGGCATTTCCCCCAAACCCTTAAATCGAGAGATATCTACCTTTTGATTTTGCTTGAATTCGTCTTTTAAGAGAGTTTCTTTTTCCTGATCATCCATTGCATAAAGGGTTTTGTCTTTCGCTGCCAGCCGGTATAGAGGCGGTAAAGCCAGGTATAGGTGCCCGTTTTCAATCATTTGGGGCATCATCAAATAGAAGAATGTCATCATTAAACTGGAAATATGCGCTCCATCGACATCTGCATCAGTCATAATAATAATGCGGTCATAGCGTAAATTGTCCAGATTTAGCTCTTTCCCCCAACCACACCCCAGTGCCAAGATCAAATCACTGATTTCCTTGTTTCCCAGCATTTTGTCGCGTGTGGCGCTGGCGACGTTCAATACTTTCCCACGTAGGGATAAAACAGCTTGAATTTTCGGATTACGTGCCTGTTTGGCTGATCCACCTGCCGAATCTCCCTCCACGATAAACAATTCTGTGCCTTCCCGGTCTTGCTTCATGCAATCTACCAGCTTGCCAGGTAGACGCAGTTTACGAGTAGCGGTTTTGCGCTTGGTTTCTTTTTCTTTGCGGCGAGCTTTGCGCTCTTCCATGCGTTCAATAAAGCGCTCGACCAATGTGCGCCCCGCATCCGGGTTGGTTGTTAAAAACTGCTCCAGTCGATCTTTAACCGCCAGTTCTACCAGTTTCGTTGCACTAGAAGTGCCTAGTTTTTCCTTGGTTTGACCCTGGAATTGTGGGTTGGGAATAAAAACAGATAATACACAGACCAATCCTCCCAAAATATCGTCAGTGGTTAGGTCACTTGCTTTTTTATTGTCTGTTAAATCTCCAAACGACCGCACGGCACGGGCAACCGCTGTGCGTAGACCAGATTCATGCGTGCCACCCTGGGGGGTGGGAACGGTGTTGCAATAGCTGCGCACCATGCCGTCTTCATCCCCTGGCCAGACAAAGGCCCATTCAACCTTGCCATCCTCACTTTCTACTGTGTCGGCAAAGACAGGCAGGTATGTTTCACGACCTTCCGTTAATGTTGCCAGAAAATCTACCAATCCATTAGGAAAGTGAATTTTCTCATTGGCTGGTGTCGGATCATTGCCAAGAATTAAACCGGGTGCGCAAATCCATTGAATTGCCACACCTTTAAACAGGTATGCCTTGGATCGTGCCATGCGGAACAGGGTTGCCGGTTTAAGGTGGGCTGATACTCCAAAGATTTCTTCATCCGGGCGGAACGTAATGGTTGTGCCTCGTCCTTTGGCCGGACCAACTTTTTCAAGCTTTGTCTGCGGGGTTCCCTTTGAAAATACCTGACGATATGTTGTTTTATCCCGTGCGACCAGAACCTCCAGATGCTCGGATAGCGCATTCACGACGGATACTCCAACCCCGTGTAACCCTCCCGCGGTTTTATAGGCTTTGTCAGAGAATTTTCCACCAGAATGGAGTGTGGTCATAATGACTTCCAGCGCAGATTTCTTTTTAAATTTGGGGTGGGGGTCTACGGGGATTCCACGGCCATTATCAGTAATGGTGACTGTATTGTCTTCTTTAAGCTCAACTGTGATCTGGGTAGCGTACCCGGCCACAGCTTCGTCCATGGCATTATCCAAAACTTCAGCTACCAGGTGGTGCAGGGCGGTTTCATCTGTACCGCCAATATACATCCCCGGGCGCTTACGGACCGGTTCCAATCCTTCCAGAACTTCAATATCCTTGGCGGTATATCCGGTGTTTGTTTCAGGCATTTTGGGCTTTTTAGATTTAACAGGTTTTTCCTGTGCGACAGGCTCCTCCCTCTGAGCTTTTGGCTCAGGCGGAGAAGAAGCCGGTTGATTCAGTTGATCAAATAAATCTGCCATAATCCATGGGTTATAGCCGCATTTCTTGCCTCAACGCAAGCGGCAGGTGCAGGTATGTGTTGATAAAGCGGATGGAACCATCTCTTGAGATTAGCGCTGCCGTTCATTGGCAAGGATATCCCGTGGATCTCTTGTATAATCGTAAAGATTTGTAGAGGGCAAGTCTGCAGGGTTAAAAATGGGTATTTCACAAAGGGGGACATGGTTGGTTAATGGAAGAAGCGGCCTTGTGGGAGCAGCGGGTGCGTCTTTAGGATCTTCATCATCTGACATAGTATAAGCTTTCTGTATTTTTTAATTAATTTTCAGAATTATTTGCAAATAATAGAGCGTTTACCATCCGCCGTCAAATGCGTACCTATTGACATCGGTTAGGGTTTCTTGCCTCAACGCAAGCGGCAGGTGCAGGCACGTGTTGATAAAGCTGATGGAATCATCCCATTGAGATTAGCGTTGCCGCCTTTTAAGTAATTCTGGGCGCACGATTGCGAACAAAGGGCGACCAAAATCGTAACGGCATGAAGTGGGCAACTCTCTGGGATCAACAATGCGTTCTTTGTAAAGGGGTGTATGGTTGGTTAATGGAAGAAGCGGCCTTGTGGGAACAGCATGCAGGTCTTTAGGATCTTTGCGATACGACATAATATAAGCTTTCTGTATTTTTTAATTAATTTTCAGAATTATTTGCAAATAATAGAGCGTTTACCATCCTCCGTCAAATGCGTATCTATTGATATCGGTTAGGGTTTCTTGCTTCAACGCAAGTGGCAGGTGCAGGTACGTGTTGATAAAGCCGGCTTTACAAAGAATTGTACGCAGTCCGTGCAAGCATCAAAGCATTGAAAACTACTCTAACGGGGGAACCACTATTTCTTTGGATTTGGGCTCTGTCCAGTGATGCTTTGCCAGCTGCAGATAAAATAATATCTGCAACTTCAGGGGGTACAACACGAGATACTTGTTTAAAGCGTTCCCGGCTGGCTGGCATGATATTTTGGCGCTGATCAGGCTGGATTAAAACCTCCAGTCCTTCCCTTAGGTGTTTTTCCCCATCTTCTGTGGTTTGAAAATAGTCACAAGCAAGCCCTCTTAGCTTTGCAAAACTTTCAGAAGAATATGGTTGGCGTGATCTTTTTACTGCTTTTGCTAATGCTAGCATTTCTTTGGCATAAGGGTTGATATCTACAAAGCCTTTGTGAAGGGTTGCCTGCATTCTTATTTTCTCCTTTTAAATATTAAAGATATTTTTTTGTATCCTATATGGCAGTGGATTGCAAGGGGGAATTCAGACCCGGCGAAGATAAAAAGGGTTTACTAATAAACCCGTTGTAATTTACGGCCTAAATGAGCAAAAGTGATTTTAAGTTTATCATCATCTAGAGTTCTTGCCGGTTCTGAATTTATAACTTCTTTGCCATTGTAAAGTGGTTCTTCGATCGTGTTATCGTGTCTTGTATGGCCAAATTCATGACAAACTTCATACCAGGCTTTTGCTAAATGGTATCCGGCTAGTTTCGCATGTGCTTCGAGATATTGCTGAGCATACGTTTTGAGGTCATGGGTATATTCATGTCCTTTTCTTTCTTCTGGAATTGTTTCGGCAGGTAATGACCCACTATATTTATAATCAAAGAAAAACTGATAAAAGCAAGCGCGGGCATGGTCATAAGCTGCATTGCCAGGGGGGATTTCTCCTCGGATAAATTTAGCTGCAAGCATGGCTTGATGAGAATGTGCAATTTCGTGTCCGATGGTTTCAATCATACCTCCTAAGTCGGCTATCAATTGGAAGTAAATTGAGTTAGAAAATTCAATGCTATGTCTCTGGTCTGAGTAACCTCCCCTACGAACAAGTGAAATTAAAAAATTGCTATTATATTCAAAGGAAGGTTTGTCCGCGTCTTCTAAACCTCGGGCAGCCCAAAGTGCGTGAAAAATACTTTCTGCAATCCTGGAAATATCTTTATGTGCTACTACAAGCTTATTTCTTTTCAAGGCTCTTCTTGAGCCTTTTAAAAGCCTTCTTAGCTTAAGATCCTGTATTAATATTTCTTTGAATTTTTCTGCAACATGTTTTTCATATGCAATAATTTCAGGTGAGAACTCTTCGGGATAGGGCGCGTGTTGGTACTCTGCCTGCTCAAAGTCTGTGGGTTTGGCTTTTGAGAAATTTCTGCGAAGGGCAATCCTTTTTTGAATATCACGCCGGATCCATTTTACTCTAGCTTGAATTCTATCTTTGTAAGGGCCTACCTTTATTATATTTCTGACAACCCCTGCTGCTAGGCCAGTTAAACCTCCAAGAGCAGAAAGCGATATTACTAGTGTGGAAGAAAATACTGTTAAAGATATTAAAGGCAGCAGGCTACCTAGAAGCATAGGAATCAATATTCTTTTAAATACTTTAGAAGGTTTTGCTTCTTCTCTTGCTTTTTGTTTATCAAATTGATTAAGAATTTTGTCGTGTAACTTATCGAAAGCAGCCATTATTGCAAATGTATCTATGAGGCCTTTTAGGTGCTTATATTCTGATAAGTCCGCGTTTTCCATCTACATACTCCGTGCAAAGCTTTTCTACGACCACCGATACATAAGGTCAGCAATCAAACAATGGTGTGCAAGAAGAAGTGGTTTTTAAAATGGTGGGCCTGGGCTGATTTGAACAGCCGACCTCACCCTTATCAGGGGTGCGCTCTAACCAACTGAGCTACAGGCCCGCTCCGGTCTCTCTTTTATGATGCTGTGCCGTTGGCTCTATTTACTTATTGTCTGCTTGAAGACAATGTGAGCTACAGGCCCGCACCAATATTATTGGAGGGGAACGGCAGTTTTATAATGAAATTATTAAGCGCGCAAGGATTTTTTCTCCTTACCTCTTCTTCCCAAATAATAACCTTCTTGCTCTGGCAATAAACCCTGGTTTTTTGGAATCTTCCAAATATTGTTGTTTAGCTTCTGCAATGAGGCGGATCAACAGGTTAATTGTATAATTTTGCCCCGGTGAAACTTTCTGATTTCTTTCTAAACGTTGATCATCAAAAAAACGGCTTAAGAATTCAGAGAGGGCAGGGTCTTGATGTTTTGTATAATCAATGGCCTCCTGAACTGATTGCTGTCTTTTTTGGTCAATTAATTCAATACCCTTATAAAGCTTTTGCCCCAATACAGCATCTTCTGGTGTTTCACGTAGATGGCTGGCGAGATTTTTTTGAAGTTCTGCAACTTTGGCCAAGTCAGGTGAAGATAAAAAATAAATTATCACTGGGTCATGGTGAAATACCCGTTCTTCAAAATCTACAGGAATTTTGTAGTGATGGGCATTAGAGTCTAAAACAAACCTATCAATTACGGAGAGAGATTCAGGGTTACAGTGCACGTTCAAGACGAGACGAAACATTACCTTGGCACTTGATTGATCAGCCCCTTCAGGGTAGCGAACCATGAAACCATTGCCGGGGTAACTCTCTCGTATTCCATCAGTAAACGGAACACTATATAAATCTGTATGGTCTTTTTCTGTTTTCTCATAATTTCCGGTTCTTATGGAATTATAGACGGCAGCAAAAATAGCACTCCAGACTTTTTCATCGTCTTTGGGATAATTCTCATCTGCTTGCTTGATACGGTGAATTCTTTCAGCGGGTACCTGTAAGGATTCAAGAAAGTTTACGATATGGTTTAATACATGTGGTTGAATAGTCATTCTGCCTCTTGACGTTTGGTGTTATATAAAAATTATCGACTGCCGCGGCCTCCGGCCATGCGAGCATGGGCGATTAAGCGGGCGGTCTGTGCCCGTTTTTGTCGTGTTTGTTGCTGTTGAATTTCTCTTTGACGCTCTGCTTCTTGAGCTTCTTGCAGTTTTTGTTCTTCATGATCTACTGCAGCGCGCGTCGTGGATGTATATCCGTCCCGGTCCATATAAACGGTCCTGAAATGACCCGGGTGAATAGTGTAAGAATAGGATCTACCATCATTAACAGTCATATGAATATGATCACGTTTTGCTTCAAACTCCCGCCCGAAGGACCAGTATGTTACACGTTCGGTAGAGGCCCAGTTTGTTCGTTTAATTTCCCGTTTTTCTGGTGGAACATACACGTGATCACGGTTTTCAATTTCCAGATCAAGCGTGTCGTCAAGATTCAGGCCCGGGCCAGCTTCATGGGTGGCTTGTTGCTCGCGTAAAAGTCTGACAAGGCGTGGATCAACCTGTTTGTCGGCGGCACGTTCATTGTTTTCCTGCTCTGCCATTTCATGATCTTCTTCAGGGACCTGGTTTTCTTTATGCTCATCGTACGCTTTTTTGACGCGGGCGGCCTGGTCGATGAAGCGTCCAGTGTCGCCTTCATCCATGAATTCAGCTGTCTCAGTGGTTGGATTTTCGTCCTCTAACAGGGCAGCTTCAGCAAGGCTGGCCTGTCCTGACAATACAGCGGCAGCAGCCAGAATGACTCTGTAATTTGGGCGAGAAATAGATCCCAACATCTTTTGATTAATAATACGAAGCATCTTTATGAAAATCCCTGCCTTCTAAAGCAATTTTGGCTATTATACACATTTTTCCTAAAAAGACAATAAGCTGAACCAAAGACAGCAAAAGCCGGATTCACTTATCACTGTTCGTCCTATGCAATATAATTTTTGGCGGCGGGTGGCAGGGCATGAGATGCAACGCATTACAGGAAGTGCCGATAAAAAGAACGTGGAATTATTTCAGGAGCTTGTCGGGATTTGCTCTCTTTTTTCAACAAAAGTTATTACATCGGAGAATCCGTTTGGTACAAGTGTGGATGTAATTCCGATTGAAAAGGAATGGTCTGCCATTGATGTTCGGGATGAGAACGGATTATGGCTGGCTCAAACGTATCTGGATCGATTAGAGGCTGAAAAAAGAAAATCAGCCTGATTTGGATAAAAGCCTTGCACATTTAGTCAAAATCAGTATTCATAACTCCTCACACCGTCGGAGTGTAGCGCAGTCTGGTAGCGCACCTGGTTTGGGACCAGGGGGTCGGGGGTTCAAATCCCTCCACTCCGACCACTTCATGCCTAGTTTCCTGAGATTTTGTCTAATCCTCAAAATGAGTTGATATCAAGGGGTGCGTGCATCCTTTGTTCATTTTTGCACACCTTTCACATAAAGTTTTGTAAGTATTGATATTATTGTAATAATATGTTAACTTATTAGTATATAATTAATTATAATTACGGGAGAAGTTAAAAGTGGTTCGTTTT
>JANQSM010000246.1 GCA_028284025.1 Alphaproteobacteria bacterium
TTACAAAAGACCGCCGTCCATCTGCCCCGACCAGAAGCTTGGCCTGCACAGATTGCCCGTTTGCTGTGGTGACAGTAATGCTTTTCTCATCGCGTGTGATGGATTCAGCTATTGCCGGGGTAAGACACGTGATATTTTTCTGGTGGCGGATTTTTTCAATCAATGCTTTGCGGATTACATGATTTTCTACGATATAGCCCAGCGGCTCATTCCCAACTTTTTGATGATCAAATTCCAGTTTGAAGGGGGATTCTCCGTCGGATACTTCAATATCCAGAATTGGTTCGGCGTCATTTGCCATCGCTTCCCATACGCCCAGATTATCCAGCATGTTTTTCATGCCATGTGCGACGGCTGTGGTGCGTCCATCAAATCCGGCGGTCAGTACTTTTTCATGAGGTTCCCGATCAATAACAACACAAGACAATCCCAGTCTGGAAAAAGCTAATGCTTGCGCCAGACCAGCCATTCCTCCGCCAAGAATAGTAATATCGGTATTAATTCTTTTTGCCATATACTGTTCTCTTATACGCGCGAACAATTCACAAGTAAACAAAGCTGGTGATTTAAGTACAAAATATGTAAAACTAGAAAAATGGCACGATCCTATTCAAGAAAAAAGAAAGCCCCCCTTTTACCCGAAGGGTTCAAGATCGGTGTTGTAAATTTGCTGGTGATGGCTTCAGGCATACTGATTATTGCTATTAGCGCATTAATGCTGATCAGTTTGTTTACCTATTCCAGTGGGGATCCTTCTTTTAATACCGCCAATGCGCATACTCCTTCCAACTGGCTGGGATTACCGGGAGCCTATCTTGCAGATTTTTTAATTCAAGGGTTAGGCGTTGCTTCTGCGTTTTTAATATTAGTGGTTTTTGAATGGGGATACAAAATTATGATGACACGCCAGTTGTCACAGTTTCTACCGCGGCTGATTTTATTGCCTTTGATGTTGGCCTGTGCAGCCGCATTTTTTGCTGTGTTGCCCGTCCCATCCTGGTGGCCTTTAAACAACAGCCTGGGCGGTTTTGGGGGCAGCTTTATTCTTTCAGGTTTTGCCAGTCTGGTGCCGTTTGGCCAGGCGTATGTTACTTGGGCGGTGGCTTTGGCTTTGCTGGGGGTAAGCGTTGCGCTTTATATTTATGTAAGTGCCACCACCCGGCAGGATTTATCTGATTTTACCCAAAGCGTCATGACAACATTGTTGCTGGCAACGGCTGTCACCTTGAAGACTTTAAAAACACTGCTCGCCATGTTGTATCGCTCTGGCCAGTATTTGTGGGCACGTTTGCGCAAACAACCCGAAGAAGTTGTGTTAACCAAGCGTAAGACACCAAAGGCAGATTTGGTTAAAAAGAAAAAGTCACCCAAAAAATCCAAAAAAGTCGGCGCGCCGAAACAAACTAAACTTTCATTTGTGGAAGATGATTTTATTTTACCGGGTACGGATTTATTGCAGGATGCGCCGCCAGCAACGGGGGAAGTCTTAAGTAAAGAAGCATTGGAGCAAAACGCACGCTTTCTGGAATCTGTATTAGGTGATTTTGGTGTGCAGGGAGAAATTACCAAAGTGCGCCCCGGCCCGGTGGTGACACTATATGAGCTGGAACCTGCCGCTGGTGTTAAGTCTTCGCGGGTGATTGGTCTGGCAGATGATATTGCACGTTCCATGAGTGCTGTCTCTGTTCGGGTGGCGGTGGTGCCTGGTAAAAATGTTATCGGGATTGAGCTTCCCAATACTGAGCGCGAGACGGTTTATCTACGAGAATTATTAGAAAGCAAAGATTACGCAGATACCAATTCTAGTCTACCGTTGGTGCTGGGAAAAGATATTGGTGGGACCCCGGTTATTACCGATTTATCACGCATGCCACATCTTTTGATTGCCGGAACAACGGGATCAGGAAAATCCGTGGCGATCAATACCATGATTTTATCTTTGCTTTATCGATTACCGCCGGATCAGTGCCGGATTATTCTGATTGATCCCAAAATGCTGGAATTATCTGTTTATGATGGCATCCCGCATTTATTAAGTCCCGTGGTAACAGATCCTAAAAAAGCGGTGGTGGCTTTAAAATGGTGTGTGCGGGAAATGGAAGATCGGTATCGGGCAATGTCCAAGTTGGGTGTGCGCAATATTGCCAGTTATAACTCCCGATTAAAACAGGCCCAAGCCAAGGGAGAAGTTTTAAATCGCCGGGTGCAAACCGGCTTTGATGAAGAAACCGGCAAGCCAGTCTTTGAAGATCAACCCCTGGAATTAAAAGAGCTTCCCTACATTGTGGTGGTGGTGGATGAAATGGCTGATTTGATGCTGGTGGCAGGAAAAGATATTGAGGCAGCTATTCAACGATTGGCCCAAATGGCACGTGCAGCAGGGATTCACCTGATTATGGCAACGCAACGTCCCTCAGTGGATGTGATTACCGGTACGATCAAGGCTAATTTCCCGACACGGGTCAGCTTTCAGGTTACGTCCAAAATTGACAGTCGCACTATTTTGGGCGAACAAGGTGCCGAACAGTTACTGGGTCAAGGGGACATGTTATACATGGCTGGAGGGGGGCGTTTGATGCGCGTACACGGCCCATTTGTTTCAGACAAGGAAGTAGAAAAAGTAGTCCGTCATTTATCCAATCAGGGGGAACCTGAATATCTGGATTCTGTGACGGAAGAAGATGAAGATGCCGATCCTTTATTAGGATTTGAAGGATCAACCGGCGGGAATACATCGGAAGAAGATGCATTGTATGATCAAGCCATACAGATTATTTTGCGCGACAAGAAAGTTTCCATCAGTTATATTCAGCGGCGCTTGCGGATCGGGTATAATAAAGCCGCCAGTTTGATTGAACGCATGGAAGATGACGGCATTATTACCCCTGCCAATAATGCCGGAAAGCGTGAAATTTTGGCTAGAAGGGCAGACGGGTAAATTTTGATTTTAGAAATCATGAAAAAAATCTCTCTTTTTTTTGTAATTGTTTTGTTGTGCTCGGCACCGGTTGTGGCAGCAACCTTTACCTCTGATACTCTGGACGATATAGAAAAATACCTGAATGAACTAAACACTTTTCAGGCGAATCTTACCCAGCGCACTCAAAGTGGTGAGCAGGCAATGGGGGAACTTTATATTGACCGGCGCGGGGAAGGGACGGGAAAACTAAAACTGGATTACACCGATGTACCTATTTTGCTGGTCACCAAGGGGGAATCCCTGATTTATTTTGATAAAGAACTGGAACAAACCAGCTATATTGATCTGGAAGATATCCCGGCAGGTTTGTTGGTGCAGCCCGATATTGATTTACAAGAGGATGTCGTGCTGCGCGGTATTCAGGTCACATCAGATTTTATTGATCTGAAATTAACGGATTCAAACGATTCTGAATTTGGGGAGTTAACCTTGCGCTTTACCCAGAATCCTCTGAAACTGGTTGGCTGGCAGGTGGTAGATGTGCAAGGGGTTACTACAGATGTTATGTTGAGCAACATTCTGGAGAATCAGGAAATTGCCCAAAACACGTTTGAATTTTATGATCCTAAGTTCTTCCAGTTTCGAAACAGGGAAAATTAAACCATGCCGTTTACAACGCTTTCAGCTTGTGATGTTCAAAATAAAAAAGTTCTTCTTCGCCTGGACTTAAATGTATCAATGCACGACGGTCGAATTACCGATACCACCCGGCTGGAACGGGTACTGCCGACGATTCGTCATTTGCAGACAAACGGGGCGAAAACCATAATCGTTTCACATTTTGGCCGCCCAGATGGGACACTGGTGATGGAATTAAGCCTAAAGCCGGTGGCTGAAAAACTTTCTGAACTGCTTGGCAGCTCGGTAAATTTTTGTTCGGAAACCATTGGTGCCGTAACACAACAAGCAGCAGAAAACATGAATAAGGGTGAGATTTTGATGCTGGAGAATATTCGGTTTTATTCCGGGGAACAGGCCAATGATAAAGACTTTGCCAAAGATTTGGCGGGGCACGCCGATATTTATGTTAATGATGCTTTTTCTTGCGCGCATCGGGCGCATGCCTCTACTGAGGGGGTGACACATTTTTTATCGGCCGTTGCTGGTTTATCGATGCAGGCGGAATTAACTGCTTTGGAAAAAGCTGTTGCCAATCCTGCCCATCCCGTGATGGCAATTGTCGGGGGTGCCAAGGTTTCTACCAAAGTAGCAGTTCTGGAAAACCTGATTGAGAAAATGGATGTATTAGTGATAGGCGGAGGCATGGCTAATACATTTTTACTGGCAC
>JANQSM010000262.1 GCA_028284025.1 Alphaproteobacteria bacterium
CATCGAAAAAATGGTTGCATTTTATCGTCAAAATCAAGTTGAGCTATTAAAAAATGTTCAGGAGATGCCTTTGTTTCCTGAAGCCATTCAGACACTGGATACTTTACAGAAGGAAGGCTGGTTACTGGGGGTAGTCACCAGTAAGGCCAGAAAACCTTTGTTAGAGGTGCTGGACCGTCATCAAATTGATAAATACTTTGTGACTTTGCAAACGCCGGATGATGGTCCCGGAAAACCAGGGCCTGAGCCAGTTCTGGCGGCTATGGCTGAAGTAGCGGGAAACCCGGAGCAAACTTATATGATTGGAGATACAGAATTTGACATTTTGGCAGGTGCGCGGGCTAATGTTAAAACCATTGGGGTTACCTGGGGGTATCACCCTAAGCCACGCTTGGAGGAGGCCGGAGCAGATTTTATTGTTGATACCTTTGGTGAAATGCAAAACATTATCCTTTCCCCAGACTTGAAATCAAACAGCATGTCACCAAATAAAAGCTAATTATTTAACAGGTATATTATGGCACAAAGAAAAAAAACTATCTGGCGATATATTCTTGCAGGGTTGCTTGTTCTGATTCTTCTGATCGGTGGCGGGATTTATTTTTTAATTGATACCCAAAAAATCAAAACCATCATTGAGACCCAAGTTGAAAAAGCTACAGGTCGTGAGTTTGTAATTGATGGTGATTTGAATATTGCGTTCTTTCCCTTGGCGCAGGTCAGTTTATTTGATGTTAAGCTGAAAAATCCGACATGGGCAAAAAAGCCATACCTGGCAGAAATTGACCGTGTGGGCGTGTCATTGAAAATTTTACCATTGCTTTCTGGTAATGTGCAGATTGACACCGTAGACATTGAAAATATCAAAGCAAATCTGGAACAAAATAAGGCAGGTCAAAAGACCTGGGAATTTAAACAGAATGCGGTGCAAGCTGCACCTGCGAAAAGTATAGATGCTTCATCATCGCAAGAGGAAGAAAAAAGTGTTTTGGCGATCAGTAATCTTGAAATTGATGGGGGTCAGATTGAATATATAGACGCGATCTCAGCAACCACCGTGATAGCAGATCTAGCCACCTTGCAAATGGATTTAAGTGTAGAAGAAATTGTTGCTGCTTATGGTCAACTGAAACTGAACAAGATTAACCTTGATATGAACCCTGCACAGAGCACAAAAAGTACGGCGATTCTGACCGGTGCTAAAGTGAATTTTGGGTATGAGGATTCAGTAATTTCTATTAACTCACTTGATGTTGAAAATACTAAAATTACGCACGCAGATACAAAAAAGGGGATGGATGCCCAGATAGATCTGAAAGGGTTAGCCGGGGATATCAATATTGCGCCCAGCATTGCATCTACAGGTGAAATGCGGATTAAAGACGGCACAATTAAACTGGTGGATGCCGGTAACGGAATAGACCTGAAGACACGATTGGATGATGCCAAGGCAGACTTTAATATCGGGAATCAGGAAACTTTAAGCGAAGGATCAGTAACTTTAAAAGCAGCTGACCTAAAGTATTCTAAAGACGGAGCAACTGGCTCAACTGTGCTGGAAACCATTCGCGCTACGTACAAATATGTTAATGGTACTGTTTCTGCCAAAGGAGAAATCAAGGCAAATGATACCGTCGCAAATTATGCTAATGTGGTTTCCGGTATTCTGGTGGAAGCGCCTGTAAAGGCAATCGACATAAAGTTTGATCTTGACCAGAATCGCCTTGCTTCCACTAAAGGACAACTTGCTTTAGGGGATGTTGTGATCAAATCTGACACGGCAGACTCCCCGGTTAATAAAGGGCAAGTGACACCTGGGAAATCTTCTTCTGCTCCTTCACAGGGATCAGGACGGTTGTTTTCTACTGATCCAATTGATATTTCCGCCATCCGGAATTTGAATGCCGATCTTGTATTTAAGGCAGATAAAATCAATTTAAACGATCAAGTATTGATGGACCCACAAGCCAAATTAATTGCTGCGAACAACATTATTGAACTGACTGAAACACGTGCAGGCTGGGGGGATGGCGCTTTAAAATCCAGTGCAAGATTAACGACCTCTGATCCGCTTAATTTAGAGTTTAAAGCATCATTGGAAGGGACGACATTTGCCAGTGTGGCTAAAGCTTTGAACAAATCGACAAGTGTGCAAAACGGGCCGTTACGTCTTTATGTGGATGTCGCTGGGACGGGGAGATCACAGGCAGATATCGCACGTACATTAAGAGGAGACGTTAAGCTGGACATAGGGGAAGCCTTATTCACCAGTGAGTATGAAGATTTTTTAGGTAATGATCTGGTAGGTGCAATCCTGCCAAAAGTGCGCCAGAAAGTATCAGATACAGAAGAAAAAACCCTGCATTGCGTTGTGGCACATCTGCCTGTTAATCAAGGAATTGGAAGTTTGCAAACTTTTTTTGTTGATACCAAGCGGTTTAACCTGACCGGTAAAGGAACTGTTGATTTACCTTCTGAGCGACTGAACATAAAAATTACTCCATTGCCCAAGGATGAAAAATTGTTGGAGATTGCAACTCCGGTGACAATCTCAGGTCCTTTGCAAGACCCTTCTTTTAGTCCAGATACAAAGTCAGTTGTAACAAAAGCTTTAACCGGTGCGTTGGCTGCCCAAGCCGGTCCTGCAGCGGCAGTACTTGCGCCGTTATTAAATCTGGATACTGCGAAAGGCGCCTTACCTGTTCCAATTCCGGGGTTGAATACTGGCCAGGAAGAGGCAGTGGAACCTCCAACCTGTGAGGAAATGCGTCAAAAGGTCGGCCTGTGATAAAAGCAACCAAATCCTCTCAGCCTTTATTCCAGACTGTTGAAGTAGAAAAGGATAAGGCAGGGGGCTTTTCTATAAGATTGAATGATAATTTACTGACCACGCCTGCTCGTGCGCCATTTATTTTGCCAACATCTTCCCTGGCCACTTTGATACAGCAGGAATGGGTGGCTCAGACTAATCCGGTAGATCATGATGCCTTGTTTTATAACCAGCTTTGTAATGCAGCCATAGATGTCGTCCGCAGTGATAATCCAGATTTTCTATATGAAATTGCCAAATATGCATTGACCGATACCGCGTGTTTTCATTGTGATCAGCCAGAGGATCTGAAAATTCAGCAGCAAGAAAAACTATCTCCGTTTATAGAAAATGCAGCACAAAAATTTGGCATTCCCTTCGCAATTACGTATTCTCTTGAATCTCCCATTTCAGAAGACAACCTTAAATCTTTGTACGCGTATTTAAATCAGAAAGATCCTTTTCGTTTAGCAGGTTTGCAGGCAGCTTGTCATTTATCCAAATCTTTTATTCTGGCCGTTGCCTTGATGGAGGGTGAGCAATCTGCGGATGATGTGTTTGAATTGTCTCATCTAGAAGAACTTTATAGTCAGCAGAAATGGGGAGAAGATGCACAAGAAAAAGCATTACTTGATGAGAGGAAAGACCGTTTAAAACAGCTGGAAGTTTTTTTTAAAGCGCTGGACTAGGTGAATACCTTATAGAATTCTTCAATTAATACCCGATCTACTTCTGCCATTGTGACAGGATGGCCCAGATCTATAAAAGATGTCACACCATGTTCTTTGATGCCGCAGGGAACAATACCAGAAAAATGTGTTAAATCTGGTTCAATGTTAAGAGAAATGCCATGAAATGTTACCCATTTTCTAACTCTGACACCAATGGCGGCAATTTTATCTTCTCGGTGGCCACGGTCTACCCAAATTCCAATGCGTTCAGAGCGACGTTCTCCGGTGATATTAAATCTGTTCAAAGTATTGATAATCCATTGCTCCAGAAGGTAAATATAATGTTTTAAATCTGGCGTGCGTTTTTTAAGGTCAATCATGACGTAGGCCACTCGTTGTCCTGGTCCATGGTATGTGTATTGCCCACCACGTCCAGCTTTATAGACAGGGAATTTTCTTGCGTCCAGAAGGTCCGTTTCATCTGAACTGGTTCCAGCAGTGTAAAGTGGAGGATGTTCCAGCAGCCAGATAAGTTCAGGTGCCTTTCCATCAATAATGTCAGCCACGCGCTGCTCCATGATACTCAGAGCCTCTTCGTAAGGCACTGGAGAATCGCTGATAATCAGGTCAGGTTTTGTAAGATCTTGTTCTTGCTGTGTCATTGTGTTTGCCTGAAAAATATATATAGTATGACGAAGAAAAGCTCAAGCGGGTGTGGCGGAACCGGTAGACGCGTAACGTTGAGGGCGTTATGGGAGCAATCCCGTGGAGGTTCAAATCCTCTCACCCGCACCAGGCTTTGCCTGGCATGATTAGAGGAAGCAAAAAATGAACAGCGCTGTACAAGAAGGTTTGGAATCGGAAGAAATTCATGCCCTGTCGTATGAATTAATGCAAGATATTGCTGAGTGTCTGGATTCTCAAAACAAACGTGCTTTTTCTTCACTTATTAAAGATCTGCAACCGGCAGATCTGGCCGATATTTTGCAAAGTTTGAATCAAAGCCAGCGATTGCAATTTATTGCCTATACACCCAAAGAGACGCTGGGTGAGATTTTATCGTGTCTGGATGAAGATGTCCGTGAGAATGTTTTTGACGCCATTGAAAACAAAGATTATGCCGAAGTCGTTGGACAGCTTTCCAGTGATGATGTCGTTGACCTAATCGAAGACCTGGAACAAGAAGACCAGGAAGAGATTCTAGCCGAGCTTCCCGCCCAGGAACGGGTGTTGATTGAAGAGTCGCTTTCCTACCCTGAGGAAAGTGCCGGGCGATTAATGCAGCATGAGGTGGCAACGTTGCCTGAGCATTGGAATGTGGGGAACACCATTGATTTCATGCGTACGGAAACCAGTGTGTTGCCAACAGAGGACTTTTACGATCTGTTCGTCATTGATCCGCAACGCAAAGTATTAGGAAAAGTTCCGGTATCACGGGTTCTGCGAGAAAAGCGGGATGTTAAAATTGTTGATATCATGAAAACAGATATTAAACAGATTCCTGCACAGACTGATCAGGAAGATATTGCTCATTTATTTAGAAGCTATGGACTGATGGATGCGCCTGTAGTGGATGAAGGAGGCCGACTTCTGGGCGTGATTACAGTAGATGATATTGTTCGTGTTATTGATGAAGAAGCAGAAGAAGATTTGATGCGCCTTGGTGGGGTTGCAGCAGATGACTTGTATTCAGCAACTATGAAAACTACTCGGCAAAGGTTTTCCTGGCTATCGGTGAATTTGTTGACAGCAATTATTGCTTCTTTGGTTATTGCGCAATTTGCCGGGGTGATTGAAAAGATTGTAGCCTTGGCTGTTTTAATGCCGATTGTGGCCAGCATGGCGGGGAATGCAGGTACGCAAACCTTGACGGTGGCGGTGCGCGCCATTGCCATGCGGGAACTGAATTATAATAATGTTCGGCGCATCTTGTGGAAAGAAGTGTTGGTTGGACTTATAAACGGGGCATTGTTTGCTGTTTTAACCGGTATTATTACTTTTTTCTGGTTTGATAGCTTTGTTATTGCCCTATTGATTGGGTGCGCCACCATTATTTCCCTGATTATTGCAAACCTGTTTGGGTTACTCATTCCTTTGGGATTGGCGGAGGCTTCTGTCGATCCTGCCATCGCATCAGGGGTATTTTTGACCACTGTTACCGATGTGATCGCATTTTTGTCATTTTTAGGATTGGCGAGCCTTATCCTAATTTAATTGATTATGGCAAACCAATTTGATAATATAATTACAAATGAAAACGATATATTCCCTGTTTTTGGTGGTTTTGGGTGTTTTTTCCCTTATTTCTACCCCGGTTTTGGCACAAGCAGCCTATATTCATGGGAGTGGCTGGACAGTTAGCAGCACTTTTTTTACACCAAATACTCTGCCTGGAGACCCTCCACCAGCAGTAACACCAGCACCGGAAGCAGAAGATCCATCAGTTGATGAGGCCTGGGATCGTGTCTGGACGCCTATTCAAGATGTCACTGGGGTCGGACGTCCAACTGCAGAAAGTTATATTGAAACGTCCACCGATAGATTTATCAGTGATTCTGATGAAATGATGGGTAATGCCCGCGCCTGGAGCGTGATTATCGGGGATTTAGGTTTAGGTCATGTCGCCAAGGATGTTGCCAAAGACTGGTTTGTATTTACCACTACTGATGTGCCGCAAAAATTGGCACAATAGATTTTTCATAATCATCTCTTCCATTGCACATTTTTAAAAAGCGTTTATTTTAAGGGCCATGAGTACCCCGTTAAAAATTACGCTGGCGCAGATCAATCCCATTGTTGGGGATATTGATGGGAATGCTGAAAAAATCCTGACGATACTGGCACAGGCAGAACATAAAGCTGCGGATTTGGTGGTGTTTCCAGAAATGGTTTTAAGTGGCTATCCCGTGGAAGATTTGGTGCAACGATGGAGCTTTGTGCAAGCCTGTGAGGACAAGATTCAAGACCTTGCCGCCAAGACGAAGGGCATGAATACGGCAGCTTTAATTGGATCTCCAACTTTTGCCGAGCAAGGAGTCTATAACTCTGCTTTGCTTCTGGCGAACGGAAAAGTTGCGGACAAAATAAACAAGATTGAACTTCCCAACTACGGCGTGTTTGATGAAGTCAGGGTGTTTACCTCCGGCGATGCTACTCATGTGATGGAGTTTAAGGGGCAGCGGTTGGCCGTAATGATTTGTGAAGATATATGGCATCCGCGTGTTCTGGACCAGTTGCTGCCACAAAAACCTGATCTAATGATTGCGTTAAATGGATCTCCCTTTGACCATGAGAAAATTGGAGTTCGGTTTCAGCGGGCCAGTGATCGGATCGGGCAATCTGGTTTGCCGCTGATTTATGTGAATATGTTGGGGGGGCAGGATGAAATTGTCTTTGAAGGTAAAAGCTTTGCCATGAATTCTGATCAAGAGCTGGTGGTACAAGCCGACAGCTGGCAAGAAGATTTGGTGACAATACAGTGGGACGGGAACATGCTGACTACGGAGGAATCATCCCGTACAGTGGATCAAGGAGCATTCTATGATATCTACCACGCGCTGGTTTTAGGTGTGCGTGATTATGTCGCCAAAAATGGATTTAAAGGTCTTGTATTGGGCTTATCAGGTGGAATTGACTCAGCGTTGACGGCTGCGGTAGCGGTAGATGCGGTTGGGGCGGACAATGTCATTTGTGTGATGATGCCGTCTCCTTATACCTCTGAGGAAAGTATTGAAGATGCCGAAGCCATTGCCCATGCATTGGGCGTGGATTACCGGTTCATTCCTATAGAAGCTGCCATGCAGGTGATTGAGAGTTCACTAAATTCCCATTTTGAAGGCCTGGAAAAAGGCATTACGGAGGAAAATATTCAATCGCGCCTACGGGGACTCACACTGATGGCTTTTAGCAATAAATTCGGACATATGGTTGTCAGCACAGGCAATAAATCAGAAATGGCAGTGGGGTATGCTACTCTTTATGGAGATATGAATGGCGGCTACAATCCTTTGAAGGATGTTTATAAAATACAAGTTTTTGAATTGGTAAAGTGGCGAAATGCTAACCATTCAGAGCATCTA
>JANQSM010000277.1 GCA_028284025.1 Alphaproteobacteria bacterium
CTCATGTACGCGAAGACATGTTTGGGGGAGGACAGCGTATTGGCTTGATAGGAATTAGCTCCGCTGAAGTAAAACGAGTACAGCACGATGCCTTTACAGCTGTCGGGCGTGCAGTTATTGAAACTTATGATTTGACTATCAGCACATTTAAAGCTTTGTGGCAGATTATAACAGGAACGCGCAGTACGGATGAAATTGGCGGGCCGTTGCGCATTGCTAAAATGTCCGGGGATGTTGCCGGAGCAGGGATTGAAACAGCAATCTTTTTTACGGCCTTGCTTTCTATCAATTTGGGGCTTATAAACCTGTTTCCGATTCCTGTTTTGGATGGCGGACATTTATTGTTTTATGGAGTGGAAGCCATACGTGGTAAACCCCCCGGACCAAAGCTACAGGAATATAGCGGGTATGTCGGGTTGGCATTAGTTTTAAGTTTAATGGTATTTGCTACGTGGAATGATTTATCGCAGTTAAAGGTTTTTGATTATTTATCGTCGCTGATTATTTAAAAATAAAAAGGAAAACGGCGTGGACTATAGAGGGTTTAAAATCAGGGGAATGTTTTTAGGCAAACTTGCCCTGGCTGCATTTGTGCTGATGCTGATGGCTGTGCCGTCTGCTCAGGCTCAACTGCGGGGTGATGCCCCTCTTTCCGTATTTAGCCAGCAGCAGCCCACTATTCAAAAGATTGAAGTTGTCGGAAATCAGCGGGTTGATGAATCTACCGTTTTATCTTATATCGCCTTGAAACCTGGAGACCCCTTTGATGCGGAACGGATTGATGAATCTCTAAAACGCTTGTTTGGTACACAATTGTTTGCAGATATTCGGATTCGTCGTGAAGAAAGCACTCTGGTTATTCAGGTGCAGGAAAACCCGATCATTAACCGTATTGTCTTTGAAGGGAACCGCCGGATTGAGGATGATGCCCTGTCTGCTGAGATTCAACTGCGCCCACGGTTTGTATTTACCCGCGCTAAAGTCAATGAAGATACTAACCGGATTCTGGATATTTACCGTCGAACAGGCCGATATGCTGCCAAGGTAGAGCCAAAAATTATCCAGCTGGAACAAAATCGGGTAAATCTGGTATTTGAAATTGAAGAAGGGGATTTGACATACGTCCGTCGCATTGTGTTTGTGGGGAATAAGAATTTCTCTGACAGTAGCCTGCGGAGTGAAATCAATACCAAGGAAGTTGCCTGGTTTCGAGTGCTTTCAACCGGAGATACCTATGATCCGGATCGGGTGAATTTTGACAAGGAACTGTTACGGCGGTTCTATCTGGAGAACGGATATGCAGATTTTGAAGTACGCTCCGTCGTTTCAGAGATTTCCCCTGACCAAAGCGGGTTTTATATTACCTTTACCTTGGATGAAGGGGAGCGATACAAGGTGCGCAATGTTGGTATTAAGTCGGAATTGTTGCAAGATGTGAATATTGCCAAGTTACAGAAGTTGGTCAAAATTGAATCAGATGACTGGTATGACGCGACGCGCGTGGATGACACCATTGATTTACTGACCGATGAGTTGGGTAATTTAGGCTATGCCTTTGTGGATGTGGATCCTGAGATTGAAAAGGATAAAGAAAATCAACAACTCGATATCACTTTTGTTTTGAATGAGGGGCCTAAGGTTTATGTTGAACGCATTGATATCGAAGGAAATGTGCGCACTCTGGATAATGTGATCCGCCGAGAGTTTGAACTGGTCGAGGGAGACGCATTTAATACCTCTAAATTAAGACGCTCTAAGAGAAATTTGAGAAATTTGAACTACTTTGAATCAATTGAAGTAGATACGATTCCTGGTAGTGAGCCAGATCGTTTGGTGATTAAAACAGAAGCCAGAGAGAAATCTACTGGGGAACTTTCCTTCGGCGCAGGGTTTTCTACCACGGACAGTATTTTAGGAAATATCCGGTTGCGTGAGCGCAACTTGCTTGGAAAAGGCCAGGATTTGCGGCTTTCTGCAACAGCATCTGCCCGACGGACAGAGCTGGACCTGGGCTTTACGGAACCTTACTTTATGGACAGAAAATTGTCCGCAGGGATTGATTTATTCCGCACAACTGTGGAAGAAGACGATGACAGCTCATTCCGTGAGCGTCGCGTGGGGGGTGGTTTACGCCTTGGTTATCAGATTAACGAGAATCTTTCGCAACAATTGCGTTACACTATTCGGGAGCAATCTATTGAAGAAGTTGACGCAGATGCATCACGGTTTATTCGGGATCAGGAAGGGACAGACCTGACATCAGAAATTTCTCAAACCCTTTTATATGACAAACGCGACAACCGCATTGAACCCAGTAATGGTTATTATTGGCGTCTGGGTACAGACTTCGCCGGGCTGGGGGGAACAGTTAAATATTTAAGAGTGTCTGCGAGTGCCGGATACTATTACCCGGTTGCAGAAGAATGGATTTTAAGTCTGACCGGGGAAGCCGGTCTCGTAAACCCAGTTGGGGGAGAAGATATCAATATTGGAGATCGATTCTTCCTAGGGGGACGTGACTTGCGTGGATTTGATAATGCCGGGATTGGTCCTAGAGATGTCGGGACTGACGATGCTTTAGGGGGGAACCAGTTCGCCGCCGGGACGATGCAACTTGATTTCCCAGTTGGATTGCCAGATGAACTGGGTGTCACAGGAAGTATTTTTGCTGATGCCGGAACCCTAACCGATATAGATGAATCTGGTGCAGGGATTGAGGATTCCGCCTTGATTCGTTCCTCTGTTGGGGTCGGGATAGGCTGGCGGTCTCCATTCGGCCCAATTCGGATAGATTACGCCGTGCCGATTACGAAGGAAGATTATGATGAAGAGCAGAGTATTCAATTCCAGTTCGGAACATTGTTCTAGGCTACTATTTTTGTTGGCGATATTGTTTGCGTTTCCGGTGGCAGCTCAAACTAATGCGCTTAACAAGGCTGACACCCCTTTGCACGTTGCTGTGATTGATGTGCAAGCTGTGTCTCAGGGGGCTGTCGCATTAAGAAAAGCAGAGCAAGAAATCAGTGATTTGCGAAAATCTTATCAGCAGGAAATTGCCAGACAACAAAAAACGCTGGAGGAACTAGAGCGTAATCTTGCGGCTCAGAAAGATACTCTTACCAAGGAAGAAATGACGGAAAAGGCCCGTGATTTTGAGAAGCGTGCAGCGGCATTGCAGGTAGATGTGCAGGAGCGTAAGCAGCAATTAGAACAGGCTTTTTCCAACGCCATGAAGATGTTTCAATCTACGTTGGTTAAGGAAGTTGGGGACTATTCTGAAGAAAACAATATTGATGTGGTCTTGCGGCGATCTCAGGTGTTTATCGCTGATAAATCTCTGGATATTACTGAGACCATTTTACAGCGGGTTAATAAAGTTTTGCCGGAAATCAAGGTTGAGCCGGTTAAAAGTAAAACACAATAACAGGGTATATTTTTATGCCGGACAGCCGGTTCTTTAAAAAATCAGGAAATTTCAAACTCGGAGAAATTGCTAAACTAACGGGTGCGGATCTGCGTCCAGCCAAAAAGAAAGATACCCTGATCAAGGATGTTGCCGCACTTCAGGATGCAGGCAAGGGCCATATCAGTTTTTTCCAGAATAAAAAATATCGGCATGAATTTGCCGCTTGCCGTGCGACTGCTTGTTTTGTGA
>JANQSM010000284.1 GCA_028284025.1 Alphaproteobacteria bacterium
ATTGATTTATCAGGAACGGATTCACCGTGTGTTTATGGCCGAAGGCGCCCGGCCAGCAGTCTTTCTGCTGCTGTTAATTCCGGGCTATTATTTTTTAAAAAGCATTGGGGTCCCCCTGACGACTTTTTCTGCTTTGGTGCTTTATTTGCTCTCCTATATTTTGGGCGTCCTGGGGGTGATTGCCCTTTCACAATCCTGGCGGGAATGGGGCCAGGCTTTTCAGATTATCATTAAGGGGCAAGTGACTCGACACGGGATTGCCGCTGTTTGGCGTAGCATCAAAATTGCTTTTCCCGTGGGGTTAGAATCCATGTTATTGATTGCTTATTACAATCTGCCGGTTTTGCTTAGTTCAAACTTAGGCGCTGAATCAAAAGCCACAGTTTTATTTGGGTTTTTGCAACGTATTTTAAGCATTGTGATTGGAGTGGTGCTGGTCTCTACCACCACCCGGTTTAAGGGATTTTATACTGAAAAATACAGCCGTGCGGGACTAAAGAAACTTCTTAGAAATGCTGTCCTTTTTGGGCTTTTCAGTTTGGTTGGTCTATTTATTTGGCAGGGTTTTTCCTGGCTTGTTGGAGATGCTTTACAAGGATCCAGACTCTTCTTGCTTTTAGATGAAACCTTGTCTTACAAACTGCAAATCGCTTGTCTGTGCGCAATGGTGTATGCCTATTTCCATCTCTCTTACATGGCATTGGGGGCAGATAAAAAATACCTGCGGGTTACCACCATTTTAATTGGTGTTGTCGTGATGGTTACCCTGTTCTTGCTATACGGCTTTTTTGTTGGTTCTGCAGGTTTATTTTCCGTGGGAACCTGGTTTATCGTCTTGGCTTATGGGGTTTGCATCATATTTTATTTCATTTCTTTATGGCGCGGAATTTATTCACACAGTGGGTGAAACCTTATTTCAACATTGGCTCTGATCTGATTTGCCGTTACCATTTGAGGAAATGGCCGTTGCACAAAAAGACATAAGTGTTAGTGATAAAATTAACTGGCAAATCTCGCGCGCCGGGGTTCCTGACGGGCTGTATCCGCATTTTATTTTCTTTATGACTTTCCTGCTATGGGCGGTTCTAAGCACAGAATTTATTCGCCAGTCTGGCATGATTTCAATTTCTCTGTTGATGGTTTTTACGTACCTGTATTTTATCATGACACAAGCCTTTTACCGTCACGGGTTTATGCTGGCGTTTACTTTGTGGGGGCTGGTGTATGTTGCACTGTCCTATGCGAATGTGCTGCCGGACGCATGGACGATTTATTATAATAATGGGTATATCCCATATCAAAGTTACTTCCTGTTTTTAATTTATCCCATGATCTGTTCTGCTAAACGGTTCTGGATTCATGCATTGCGATCCGGGCGGGTGGACTTTTACATGTTCATTATTCTGCTTGCCATGGTGGGGCATGTAGTTTGGTTGAATGCCAATTATACCTTTGAAAAACCATTTATTATTCCGGGACTTTTAAACAAGACATCGCTTTTATTTTTCTCATTTGCGTATTTTGCTTTGGTGCGTTACCAAATGGCGTCCTATGTGCTGGTGCCGATCTTCTTTCTGATTGTTGCAGCGTTAGCGATTAATATTCAAACCACGATTGGAGCTTTATTTCTGGTATTGTTGGCGTTTTCAAGTGTCAACAAAACCATGCTGGTGCTGACGATGATTAGCATTGTTGGTATGACTATCTTTGGTTATATGTTTCTGGATTTCTTTGTCTATAACGATGTGAATACCGCTTTCCGGTATATTCTTTGGTATGATGCCATTGAGGGCTTTTTGAAAAGCTACATGGTTGGGGTTGGTTTTGGCAAAGAAATTGCTGCCAATACTTATCTGGAAATCGGCCTTATTGAGCGATACGAGACCATCGATGATATTATGAAGGCCGGGGCGCACAATTCATTTTTATCCATGTTTTTCCGTCTGGGATTGATTGGCGGGATTTTCTTTGTGGTGTTTTTTCTGCGGACCTGCTGGCCATCCAATATCAAAGATAAAAAGCTGGCAAAGCTTGCCACTTTCGCATTCTTTATTGCGTTTATGAGCGCTTACGTTAACTTGGGAATTGAAAGCCCCCGGGCAATTGTTGGTATCTGTTTATTGTTAGGATTTGTATTGGCGTGCAAGCATATCAGCCCGATTAAACAGACCCGTTCGCTCCTGGATTTCACGCCTGAAAAAGATTCACTTGTAGCAAGGTATGGAAAGTATGCGCCAGGTTAGCCAGAACTATAAGACCGGTGATATTAAACTGGAAAAAACCGATTACCCTGCGTTGAAGTCGGGTGGTGTTTTAGTGCAAACAGCATTCAGTGTAATTTCCGCTGGCACGGAAGCCATGAAAGTATCAGAAGGTAAAATGAATCTGGCGCAAAAAGCCCGTGCCCGACCAGAAAAAGTTAAGCAGGTTCTGGATACAGTGCGCCAGCAAGGATTGAGAACGACCTATGCCAAGGTGATGAATCGTTTAGATACACTCACCCCGCTAGGATATTCTTTGTCCGGTGTGGTTGTGGCCGTGGGGGAAGGTGCCGAAGAATTTAAAGTTGGGCAGGTTGTTGCTTGTGCCGGGGCAGGTGTTGCCAACCATGCAGAGGTCAACTTTGTCCCCAAAAATCTGGTGGTGCCTGTGCCAGATTCAGTTTCGCTGGAGCAAGCTGCATTTACAACTATCGGGGCAATTGCCATGCACGGGTTTCGTCAGGCAGATTTGCGCTTGGGTGAAAAGGCGGTAGTGGTGGGTCTTGGTTTGGTCGGGCAAGTTCTGGTACAGATTCTGGCTTCCGCCGGAATTCGGGTTGTTGGCTTTGATCTGGATAAAGAACGCTGCAAGTTGGCTCAAAAAAACGGGGCTGTTCTGGCTTTGGCGCCTTCCAATGATAAAGCCATGCAAAAAGTGCAACGCTTGACTGGCGGTTTGGGAGCGGATGCTGTGTTCTTGTGTGCCAGTTCCAAATCCAATAATCCGCTTGATTTGGCAATTAATATGGTACGGGATCGCGGTGTCATTGTGACAGTTGGAAAAACCAAAGTAGACATTCCCTATGACCAGGCCTTTGGCAAAGAGATTGAGTTCAAGTTTTCCCGTTCCTATGGTCCAGGGCGGTATGACCCTAATTACGAGCAAAAAGGGATTGATTATCCGGCGGGGTATGTGCGTTGGACGCAGCGACGCAATATGCAAACCTTTATTGATTTGATTGCGGCAGGTAAAATTAATTTGAATCCCTTAGTGCAAAAAGTTTTTCCCTTTGACAAGGCACCGCAAGTATATGGCGATATCCATGCCAGCAAGCTGAATGCTTTGGGTGTTTTGTTTGATTACAAAGTGAATTTGAAAAAACCACTGAATGTAATTGCTAAACCAGTCAAGACAAAAGCAGCCAATAAAAATGCGGCCATTACAGTAGGTGTGATTGGGGCTGGTAATTATGCTGCCAGTATGTTGCTGCCACATTTGAAAAGTAAGAAAAACGTTACCTTGCACAGCGTGGCAACCCAAAGATCTTTATCAGCAGCCAATGCCCAGAAAAAGTTTGGATTTTCTGAGCATGGGACAGATCACACCAAACTTTTAAAGAATAAATCTATCAATACCCTTTTAATTGCC
>JANQSM010000013.1 GCA_028284025.1 Alphaproteobacteria bacterium
CTGCATTAAAAAAGCCGGGCTGGCCTTCCTGCTTGGGAACCATACCACCAATCTTGGCCGCCAGATCCGAAACATCAAAAGCTTCGATCTTTTTAATACCAGATTTGGATTGAATCAGGTTGTTCCAGCTTACATCGATGCCGTCCCCTAGTGGGGTGACAAGACCTAAGCCGGTAACTACTACACGTCTCATGAAAACAGGATCGGTTATTAAAATTTACGCTTACGCGTGCTCTTGAATATAACTTTGAGCGTCCTTGACGGTCAAAATCTTTTCTGCAACCTCATCAGGAATTTCGCAGCCAAATTCTTCTTCAAAAGCCATCACAAGCTCAACTGTGTCGAGGCTGTCTGCGCCAAGATCATCAATGAAACTTGCATCATCTGTGACTTTGGTTTCATCAACACCCAAGTGTTCTACGACGATCTTCTTAACTCTTTCAGAAACATCACTCATCTTTATGTCCTTATGTTATTGAGTTGAAAGTTGAAATTTATAAGACTTATCTTAAAATTCAAGTGAATGGGTTGTTACCACAAATTTTATCCACATGTCTACTAAAATCTGACCGGCTCTTCCTTTGAAGCCATGCTTTAAATCATGGCCATTCCACCGTTGATATTTAACGTTTGGCCAGTCATATACTGGGCCTCCTCACTGGCAAGGTAGACACAGGCGGCGGCAATATCTTCGGGTGTTCCCAGCTTACCGGAAGGAATACGCCCGATCAGCGCCTGTTTTTGTTCATCCGTCAGAGCGTCAGTCATTGGTGTTTCAATAAATCCCGGAGCAATACAGTTAACTGTAATGCCGCGACTGGCAACTTCCTGCGCCATAGACTTACTAAAACCAATCAGGCCAGCCTTGGAAGCAGCATAGTTTACCTGTCCAGGATTGCCCGTTACTCCTACAATGGAAGAAATATTGATAATCCGCCCTGTACGGCGTTTCATCATGCCGCGCATAACCGACCGGGAAAGGCGGAAAGCCCCTGTCAGATTAATTTCCAGCACCTTTTGCCAGTCTTCATCAGACATACGCATCATCAAGCCATCTTTAGTCACTCCGGCATTATTGACCAGAATATCCACAGCGCCCATTTGCTCTTCTGCCTGCTTAGCCAAAGATTCAATGGATTCAGGGTCGGAAATATTGGCAGGAATTACATACACACGATCCCCCAGCTCACTGGCCAAATCCTGTAAAACATTTTCACGTGTCCCACTGATTGCCACGGTCGCCCCGGCTGTGTGGAATGCTTTAGCAATAGATGCTCCAATTCCACCAGTCGCGCCGGTAACAAGAGCCTTTTTATCTTTTAAATTAAACATTGTATCCTCCTGTAAAGTCTGATTTCTTAACGTAGATCAGATAGGAGTGCAAGCAGAAAGGACTATTATCGTGGGTGAAATTACCTGGGAAGATTTTGAAAAAGTTGAAATCAAATGCGCAACAATTTTAACGGCCGAGGATCTTCCCGAAGCCAGAAAGCCTGCTTATAAACTGACCCTGGATATCGGCAATGGCGAAGTTCGCCAGTCTTCTGCCCAGATTACTGATCTTTACAAAAAAGAAGATTTGATTGGCAAGCAAGTCATCTGTGTCACCAATTTTCCACCAAAGCGCATAGCCGGATTCAAATCAGAGTGTCTGGTGTGCGGCTTTTACCGAGAAGATGGTGCTGTGGTTCTGGCCACGCCAGAACAGACTGCCCCTAACGGGGCACGCCTTGGATAAAAAAATAAAAACTTTTAACTGCGAACTCTTTGTCTTGCAGATATTAGACCGGCAACACCTTCGCCCATTTCAATAGAAGCAACAGGTCCCTCTGTTCTTCTAAATTCCATTTTCTCTGGAACAAAGAAATTACCTCTTTCAGCCGCTTTCATTGTATCTTTCCAGCGCTCTTCAAGGGCGTCTAGAATTTCCAGACTGCTGCCAACTTCTTGCGTATTATTGATACGGACAATTCTGCCAAAAGAGTTTTCAGGGTGGGCAAAAAACTCAGGTTCATCAACAGAAATACAGATTCCATCCGGCTCTCGACCAGCTTGTATCGCCTCTTTGGCTTGTTGAATTCTAAAAATTTCTGTAAGCGCAACTGACTCCACTTTATCAGACCTAATAAAAAAGGCTTCATTATGAGTCTTCACATTTCCTACGAAGGCATCATGCATCTTGTCAGGTGCACAAAACTCGCCAGGTCTAGCGCCTCTGGGTAACTTCATTACAGCATAAATTGTTTTATCACCTTCACCCTTCAGTTCAACAGGAACAAAAATAGGAGTTGAATGATTCCCGGTAAGCCAAAATTTATTGACGCATGCGTTGTCATCAGAAGGTTCTACGTCCACAAATGACGTATCCTTGTTTACTGGCAAAAAATTAGGAGGGGGAAGGTATATTTCAGCAAAGTAAGTTACACCTAGTGCACCCGCCGCCAACGCAGTTAATGCTGCGATTTTATTATGATGCATTTCCTATCGCCTTTCGCTGTTGTTACATAACCATAAAATTTTTGTAATAAAACTGTAACAAAGTTATCGCAAAAGGACAAGTTCGTCAAGAAATCGCCTATGAAAATACAAATGTATGTATGGTAATTTAACTACACATAGCTTTTATTTGAGCAGCTGTCTCTACGTTAGCAGTTGTGATATCACCATTAATCCGCTTCACCAGGCCCGAAAGAACTTTGCCGCTGCCAACTTCA
>JANQSM010000019.1 GCA_028284025.1 Alphaproteobacteria bacterium
GCCCAACCTGATCCAAACTGGCCGGCACCGGCTTTTTTGAACTCTTCTTTAAACGCATCTACGCTGCCAAAATCGGACGTAATCCGGTTTTCTAATTCGCTTGGCAAAGATCCGCCTCCATTAGGCTTCATACATGGCCAGAACAGCATATGGTTCCAGGCTTGCGATGCATTATTAAATAAACCCTGATGTTCAGACTTATTGTAGGTCGCTTTGATAATATCCTCCAGGCCCATATCAGCAAATTCGGTGCCTTGAATCATGCTATTGGTTTTTTCGATATAGGCATTGTGGTGTTTACCGTGGTGCAATTCCAAAGTTTGTTTCCCCATATATGGCTGTAGCGCATCGTGGGCATAGGGAAGATCGGGAAGTTGAAACGTCATGGTCATCCTTTCATTGAATGTCTGTCATAATAGTCTAGTCTCTTCATTGAGCAAATATAGAAACAATACGGCCCTATGACAAGATCCCCGTCTGAAAATCTGGCAAAACGCATTAAAAGATATGATTACGACCGGTATCTAACCACTCTGTTTGCTTCTGCTGACATTCGGCAAGCTTTAATTACTTTGTATGCTTTTAACCTGGAGATTGCCAAGACAGCAGAAGTTGTTTCAGAACCCATGATGGGGCAAATCCGCCTGCAATGGTGGCGGGAAGCCATCGAAGAAATATATCAAGGGGATAAAATCCGCCAGCATGAAGTTGTGCTGCCTTTGCAAAAAGTCATCGATCAATATAAGCTTCCCAAAGAAATATTTCTTACCCTGATTGAGGCCCGCGAAGTAGATTTTGAAGAAAAACCCTTTGCATCAACAGCGGATTTTCTGACCTATACCGAAAAAACTGGTGGCTTGCTGCTGGAAGCAGCCAGCTCTTTATTTGGTCCTCCCAATAAAGCGGGACGTCAAATAGCACAACTGACAGGACAAGCCTGGGCCATTGCCGGACTCATTCGGGCGCTGCCCTTTATGGCGCATCAGAATCATCTGGTTGTTCCAGAAGATCTATTGGGAAAATATGAAATAAAAAAACACACTTTCTTACAAAAAGAACCAGGGGAAAATTTAAAAAAACTGGTTCAAGAGCTGCATAGCTTTGGCAGAAAGAAACTGGATACAGCCCTGAAAAAATCAGAATCCGTGCCTAAACCGATCATTGCGTCCCAAATTATTGCCAACCATTATCTAAACCAAATTCAGCACTGTGGCTATAATCCCTATCACCGGCACTTCAACCACCCTATCTCCTTAATGCGGTTACTATGGCATGCATTCTTAAAATAACCTGCAATTGTTCACCACAAAATGTGAAAAACCGGGAATTTTTTATCTTATTTCAGATTATTATTGACAGATTCCCTTAAAGAAATTAATGTCCTGCCTTTCAGGGAGAAAATTATGCGCAGGCGACAAAGAAATTATCAAAAGCAAAAAAAAAGTGACCTCAACAAGTTTAAAAAACGACCTTCCGCGTCAAAATCCTATACCAAGAAACTACGAAGAGCAGACGCTCACCCTCTGAGCGGCCGGGACAAGCTAACTTATTCTGCTGTAAAGGGAGCTAAAGAAGCTGGAAATTTAGCAAGAGCCATGGATATAGGGGAACGTGCTCTTGCTGAAACCCCAGATTTACCCCGAACGCTTGTTATCATGGCGTCGCTAGAAATAAAAAGAGACAATCATCCAGCTGCAATACAATACCTGCTAAGAGCAAAAGAGCATGCCCTTGATTCTTCTATAATGGGAAGAGCAGGTGAAATTGCTGTAATAGCTGGTGATATTGATCTTGCTATTGGATTATTTGAAGTAGCAGAAAGAGGGGGGCTTGATAAGAGCCGAACATACAAATATATGGCAAGGGCCTATCTACAGAAAGGAGATTACAAAAAGGCTGAAAGAGCCATCCGACACGCACTTAGGATTGATCCTCAGTATCCTGCCATAAGGAAAATTTTTATTGAAGCCCTCTATGCTCAAGGAAAATATACAGAAGCTATAAAACAGATTGATCTTATCATCGATACTAGCCCCCGCAATAAACCTTATCGACAACTAAAAGCAAAATGTCTTTATCAATTGGTTTTTGCCAACCAAAAAGATTTTGAAGCTTGTGAGATTTTTCTAGATGATCATATTACATACAGTGATGTTTTAAAACTTTTTGTACTTGAAGCATGCAAAGATGGAGAATATGACCTTGCCAGTCGTGTGACTAGCTATTTTTTAAGAAAGTATCCTACTAATCTCCATGTTGCCGAAGCCAGATTATACGTCATGGACAGAAAAGGGGAAAAACCCGAAGAAACATTTGCTCTCGCTACAAAAGCCATAAACTCTTGCAGAAAAAATCCCAATCTTTTTGTTATTAGAGCACGCGCCTTATCAAAAATAAGGCGATATGGAGAAGCCATCGAAGATGTAAATGAGGCGATCAGTCGTGGAAATCCAGCGTTTGTATTAAGAGCCAGAATTAATATTTTGCGGAGGAATTTTTCTCAAGCTCTCGCAGATATTAAAATTGTACAATCACATGGCAAAGTAGCAATTGCCCAAACTCTTAGTGCGCAGCTACTTATGGCTCAAGGTAATTACCAAGATGCTTATAACACTTTTTTACGGAGCCTTGAGACTTCATTTGACATTGTGACGCTAAGAGCGATGAAAGTACTTGTCGCTCAAGGGTATAAAACGGATGAGTTTATTGCAATTGTTGAAGGTGGATTTGATGGAGGAGAGATTTCTGACAAGGAGCGCAAAACTCTTTTAAGCAGCCTTCCTACAAGTAAAGAACTTCAAACGCATCAAGAAACAACACCGCGTGACCCACAAATATTTTTACCTTGTGATCTTTCACCTGATGATGTCGTTTTTGGTAAAGATTCTGATTTACTAGCTGAGTCTGCCTCCAACGGCTATTCTAATGGTACCAATGGAACGCACCCTAATGGAGCACCTCACTCCAAGGGCCAGAAAAAACCAACGAGGATGAAAGTAGACCCCCGCCATGCCCATACCGCCAAGGCTGGCCACGAATCACGCTGATTTTTTACTTTTCTGAGAGGTTGTAAGATAAGGCTTTAAAAACTGGCCGGTGTAGCTCTTGGCTACTTTTATAATATCCTCTGGTGTGCCGGCAGCTACCATCTGCCCGCCTTTATCCCCGCCTTCTGGACCCAAATCCAGGATCCAGTCAGCAGTTTTAATCACATCCAGATTATGTTCAATCACCACCACGGTGTTGCCCTGGTCCACCAACTCATGCAGGACTTCCAGTAATTTACGGATATCATCAAAATGAAGGCCGGTAGTTGGTTCATCCAGAATATAAAGGGTGCGACCGGTGGCACGTTTTGACAGTTCTTTGGCAAGTTTCACCCGTTGAGCTTCCCCACCGGAAAGAGTGGTGGCGGCCTGCCCCACTTTGATATACCCCAACCCTACGCGTTGCAAAGTTTCCAGCTTGTTACGAATTGCCGGTACAGCCTTGAAAAACTCTGCACTTTCATCCACGGTCATTTCCAGCACATCAGCAATAGATTTGTGCTTGAATTTGACTTCCAGGGTTTCGCGGTTATAGCGCTTACCACGACATACATCACATTCTACAAATACATCCGGCAAGAAATGCATTTCAATTTTAAGGACCCCGTCCCCTTCACAGGCCTCACAACGCCCGCCCTTGACGTTAAAAGAAAAGCGCCCGGGTTTATAGCCACGAGCCTTAGCCTCCGGTAGGCCGGCGAACCAGTCACGAATCGGACCAAAAGCCTGGGTATAGGTGGCTGGGTTGGAACGAGGGGTGCGCCCGATTGGAGACTGATCAATATCAATCACTTTGTCGAGGAATTCGACCCCTTCCATTTTTTTATGTTTCCCCGGTAAAACCCGCGAATCATTCAGCCATTTCGCTAACCCCTTAAATAGAGTTTCAACAATCAGCGAAGATTTCCCTCCCCCCGAAACGCCCGTCACACAGGTAAATGTTCCCAACGGAATCTCAGCGTCAACTTTTTTCAGGTTATTTTGCTCCGCCCCAAAAACGCGTAAGATTTCGCCCTTCTTACCCTTACGTCGTTTAGCAGGCAATGGAATTGCTTTGCGTCCGGTAATATAATCGGCAGTCAGGCTGCTTTTATTTTTAAAAACTGCCTCTGGTTTTCCACACGCCACAATCTGGCCACCATGCACCCCGGCGTGTGGACCCATATCAATTAAATGGTCAGCAGTCCGCATCGCATCTTCATCATGTTCCACCACCACAACCGTATTGCCAATGTCACGCAGGCGTGTCAGTGTTTCCAGTAACCG
>JANQSM010000027.1 GCA_028284025.1 Alphaproteobacteria bacterium
AATCCCTAAACGCATGGGGCTGGGACCATAAAAATTCTGTGTATAGTTGCTGGGCTTCCATTTGCCTTGCCCGTCCCCTTGATCAATCACGATCGGAGCATCCAAAATTAAAGTGGCAGGAGTATATCCAGCGTTAAGGGCAGTTAGATACACAAATGGTTTGATTGCGGACCCAGCCTGGCGTTTTGCCTGGGTGGCACGGTTAAATTCACTCATCTTGTAATCATACCCGCCCACCAATGCCAGGACGCGGCCTGAATGAGGGTCCATGGCGACAATTCCGCCATTGATTTCCGGGATTTGACGTAAGCTATATAAGTTTTCACCGTTTTCAATTCTGGTTTTGGCTTCGACTATAATGACATCCCCTACAGAGACAACATCCTGCACTTTGCTGATACTGGCGCCAATCCCGCCATCTTCAAGCTGTTCTCGCGCCCAGGTCATTTCAGAAAGGGGAATAAAACCCATTTGGCCGCCTTTTAGCCCAATGCGTGCGGATTCTCCAAGAATTTCAACAACAACGGCAGCGTCCCAATCTCCCAAACTTTTTGAATGCTGAAATTCATCCAGCGCTGTTTGCCAGTTAGCCATATCCTCAATTTGACCTAACGGTCCGCGCCAGCCGTGGCGTCGATCATAATTAATCAGTCCATCATGGAGAGCTTTCTGGGCCGCCCGCTGTAAGTCTGGATCCAGGGTGGCTTTGATATAAAGACCCTGACCATAAAGTTCATCTGTGCCGTAGGCATCCACGATGCGCCGTCTCACTTCTTCCATGAAATAGTCTGCCGGAACGGTTTGGCGTTTGCGGTTAAGTTCAACAATCAAAGGTTCGGCTTTGGCCTGTAAGGCTTCTTGGGTTGTGATGTGACCGTCTTCAACGATGCGGGTGATCACCCAGTTGCGGCGCGATAGGGCAGAATCGTAATTGCGAATGGGATGGTAATTATTTGGTGCCTTGGGCAACGCTGCAAGATAGGCGGTTTCAGCCACACTTAATTCATCCAGAGCTTTGTCAAAATAATGTAGGCTGGCTGCAGCCACACCATAAGCACCGGCCCCTAAATAAATTTCATTCAAATAAAGTTCCAGGATTTGATTCTTGGTAAAAGCTTTTTCAATGCGGAATGCCAGGATGGCTTCCTTGACTTTGCGCTCAATCGACAGCTCATTGGTCAACAAAAAATTCTTGGCCACTTGCTGGGTGATGGTAGAGGCTCCAATCAAGCGTTTATCTGTACCAATATTCATAACATTGGTCAGCATTGCCCGGAAGATACTTAGAAGGTCAATGCCCGGGTGGTTATAGAAATTCTTGTCCTCAGCGGCCAGGAAAGATTCAATCACTCGGGGGGGGATTGCCTCAATTGGAACAAATACGCGATTTTGATTAGCATATTCGGTGATCAGTTCGCCGTTCCCTGCATAAATACGGCTGACCACGGGTGGATTGTAATCAGCCAACTGGTTGTAATCCGGCAGGTCGCGCGCGTACACATTCAGCATTAAAAATAAAAGTGCCACGCCTGCTAAAACAACGGCACAAATACCTCCCGCAGCATAGGTAATATAACGAATAAGTTTTTTCTGATCCATGAAGTTTTAAACTCAAAGCCGGTTAATTATGATCTTTGCAGTCCGTCGCGCCATCTGAAATACTGATTTGTCGCCCGCACAATACCTTCGACTAATTTGGATAAGTGGGTTTTCTTTTTCAAGAGTTTTTCATCTTTTGTATTAGAAAGATATCCCAGCTCCACCAGAACCGAAGGTACATCTGGGGCTTTTAGCACAACAAAGCCTGCAAATCTATGAGTATTTCGCAATAGTTTTGTATGATTCGCCAGATCACCCACTACCAGAGAGGCATACTTTGCGGACATATTCATAGTTTCTCGCTGGGCTAAATCCAGCAAAATGCTGGTTACAATGGGTTGTTCATCTGATAGATCGACCCCGGCGATTAAGTCAGCCTTGTTTTCTCGTCTGGCGAGTCGAGCGGCTTCCTTGTCTGAGGCCGTTTCAGATAGGGTGTAAATGGACGCGCCCCGCACCGCTGCATTGGGGTTGGAATCTGCGTGCAGGGAAATGAACAGGTCAGCTTCAGCCCGCCGAGCAACATTCATGCGTTCACGCAATTTTAAAAAGATATCCCGGTTACGGGTCAATATAACCTTATAGCGGTTGGTTTTTTCCAAAGCGCTTTTTAACAGTTTCGCCGCGCGCAGGGTAATCGTTTTTTCATAGGTGCCCTTGCGGCCAATGGCACCAGGATCTACTCCGCCGTGTCCCGCATCAATCACGATCACCGGTTTGTCTCGCGGGGCGCGATCCGCGATGGGTGGTTTTTCAACAGTCTCTACTTCCCGGTCTATTTTTACCCGGGAAAGAGATTTGCGGGATTTGTCCAGAAATGCCTGCCGGCTAACAGTTTTAAAATCTATGACCAGGCGGGGGGGCTTGTTTTTATTCTTTGGCAATGTAAAAGCTTTAGAAGCTACCACCGGTCCTTTAGTATCAATCACAATTCGGAAGGTGTCTTTGTCAAACAATCCGTACCGATATCCCTGGATCAGACCGCGACCTTTGGTACCACTACCGGGGGGAAGTTTCCAGTCTACCACCGGCATATCAATGACTACACGATAAGGATCGGGCAGCATAAACAGCTGAAACGGGATGCCTTCACTTAAATCAAATACCAGGCGGGTTTTTTCCTCATAAACGCCAAAGCGGACATCATTGATCTTGGGGTTTGCCAGTGCCGGCATGGCGGAAAGTAAAAATGCCATCACCCCAAACATAAAACTAATAAAAAAGACGTATTTTCTGATCATTGTTAAACTTTATACTTTATTTAACGCTTTGGTGCCATTATATAGAGCAGTGAACGCACGTCGAAGAAAAAATTAAATTTTCGTTGCCCAATTGATAGCGGCACGTTATCTTAGGCGCAAGTTTAAAAAGTTTAACTGCCTTTGCAGATCCAGAATCACAAGATCAAAAATCGCAAAAGGCATAAATGCTAAAAGAATTTTTTTAAAAGTTAAGCATACCCCATGAACGCAATGACAATTTCAGCAAAATCATATCAGACCCGATCGCGGGAACTTTTCTCATCCATCAGGTGTTTTGGTGCTGATCTTGTGGCGTGTGGGAGGCTTATCAAGTCGTTAATCATACACATAGATTCGGAGTTTATTACCAATGCAAAAGAAGATGTTAATCGACGCAGCGCGCGAACAAGAGACGCGCGTTGTCGTTCTGGAAGATGGAGTCCTGGCGGAATATGATTTTGAACATGCCAATCAAAAGACCCTTAAAGGGAATATCTATTTAGGGAAAGTTACACGAGTTGAACCCTCCTTACAGGCATGTTTCGTGGACTACGGTGGAAACCGTCACGGTTTTCTAGCTTTTAGTGAAATTCATCCTGACTATTTTCAAATTCCGGTGGCGGATCGTCAGAAACTGATGGAAGAGGTCAATGCTATTGCGGATTCTTCAGATGAAGAAACCAAAAAAGCGGATAAGCCTGCTGATGAAAATGTTCCTGATGAAGAAGATATTGAACAACTGCAAGAACGCCGTCGGGCCAAGCTGTTAAAGCGCATGACGCGCAATTACAAAATTCAGGAAGTGATCAAGAAAAACCAGATTTTGTTGATTCAGGTCAACAAGGAAGAACGCGGTAACAAAGGGGCTGCCTTGACCACGTATTTGTCTCTTGCGGGCCGGTATTGTGTTTTGATGCCCAATACCCGCAATGGTGGAGGGGTCAGCCGCAAAATTGGAACCTCTGCCGATCGCAAGCGGTTAAAGTCCATTATTGATGGGCTGAATGTTAGCAAGGTGATGTCAATTATCATTCGGACCGCCGGGGCAAAATGTACCAAGGTAGAGATCAAGCGAGACTTTAGTTATCTGACCAAGCTGTGGGATCAAATTCGTGAAGGGACGCTGAAAGCAACTGCCCCTGAATTGATTTATGAGGAAGCCGATATCATTAAACGTGCCATGCGGGATGTTTACACCAAGGATATTGAAGAAATTCTGGTGGAAGGAGATGAAGGATTTAAATCTACTAAAGCTTTCATGAAAATGCTAACCCCAAGCCATGTGAAGAAAGTACAAGAATACACTGACAAAGTGGCGCCAATTTTTCATAAATTTAATATTGAAGAATTGTTGGATGAAATTCATACCGCTACGGTCCAATTGCCATCGGGAGGGTATTTGGTGATTAATCCCACCGAAGCACTGGTGTCGATTGATGTAAACTCAGGCCGTTCAAC
This sequence comes from Alphaproteobacteria bacterium, assembly GCA_028284025.1. Classification (GTDB taxonomy): domain Bacteria; phylum Pseudomonadota; class Alphaproteobacteria; order JANQSM01; family JANQSM01; genus JANQSM01. Next base: position 4,299 of record JANQSM010000027.1, read on the forward strand.
CAAGGAACGGGATATTGAAAAGACTGCGCTGAAAACTAATCTGGAAGCAGCAGAAGAAGTTGCCCGCCAGATGCGTTTGCGTGATTTATCCGGGCTGGTGGTCATTGACTTTATTGATATGGTGGACCGCCAGAATAACCGCAAGGTAGAAAAGTGCATGCGCGATTGTTTGCGTTTGGATCGCGCTCGGGTTCAATCCAGCCGAATCAGCGATTTTGGCTTGATGGAAATTTCCCGCCAGCGTTTGCGCCCCAGCATTTCTGATGTCAGTATGATCACTTGTCCAACCTGTGAAGGGATCGGCAAAATTCGTTCGTATGCTTCTACAGCATCCCATATTTTAACGCGTTTAACACACATTGGTCTTAATAAAACCGCTAAGCATGTTAAAATTTCTATCCCACACCAGGTGGCGGTTGCCCTGTTTAATATATATCGTCGCAGTCTGATT
>JANQSM010000039.1 GCA_028284025.1 Alphaproteobacteria bacterium
CCAATGCCAGGACAGCATAGCTTGTGCAAATCACATTTGGGGTGCCCAGCGGCACATAAAATGCCCGCGCTTGCCAGGCAAATGGATACCCCCACGCCCCCTTGCCCCACACCTTTTCATCACATTGCAAATCAATCAATTTTTGCAGCATGACTTGTTGGTCTTTTTTATTCCCCGTCAACTGATAAGACCGGGCAAGCAAGGCAAAAGTTTTTGAGTTCTCTGTCTTAGGGGTAAAAGTAAGTGCACGAAAGTTCACCGGATTGCGCTTAAAAAACTGCAACCACGCCAACCGGAAAAAAGTAAATGGGGACAACGGTGAATATTTAAAAATCTTTGCATTTAACCCATCAAACGGATCCCAAGCTTTATATTGATCACGGCGCAGTGTGTCATCCAACTGCTGGTATATTTTTTTAAACAAAGTCTTGCTTCCGTTTTTCATTGAATCCCTTAACAGAATAAAACAAGCTATCAGCATGCCGAAAAAAAGGCCCAAACAAAAGCGAATAAAATTCATGGATGTAGAGATTGATGCGATCACCATGGATCAAACTCTAGCATTGGCAGAACATGCCATGAAAACCAGGAAACCGTTGCAACAAGTCGTGGTGAATGTGGCCAAGCTGGTCAAAATGCGCCATGACAGACTGCTAAGAGACAGCGTTATAGAATCAGACCTCATCAACATTGATGGTATGGGTGTGGTGTGGGGCGCCCGCCTGACAGGTCATAAAGTACCTGAACGGGTGAATGGCACCAACCTGATGTATGAGCTGCTTTCTCTGTGCGCCGAAAAAGGCTATCGTCCCTATTTCTTCGGGGCCAAGCAAGACATTTTGGACCGTGCCATCAAAAACGCCAAAACCATGTGGCCTGGTTTAAAGGTAGCCGGTACCCGTAATGGTTATTTTGAGGAATCAGATCTTGATAAAATTGTGAAAGACATGAATGCCTCAAAAGCAGACTGTCTGTTTATCGCTATTTCTACCCCCATCAAAGAAAACTTTATGAATGCCTACAAAACCAGGCTGAAAATTCCATTCATTATGGGTGTAGGCGGATCGGTCGATGTACTGGCAGGTAAAGTTCATCGCGCCCCGGTATGGGTGCAAAATGCCGGGCTTGAATGGCTTTACCGTATTTACCAGGAACCAGGACGCATGTGGAAGCGTTATCTTATCACTAATTCTGCTTATGCTTGGCTTTTAATCAAAGAAGTGTTGTTTCATCGCGCCAAATAATACCTTTTCAAATACTCCTTCCTTTTTTTATAGAGAATAAGGGCGGCATTCGGTACACTACACCTAATAATACTGCTTTGAGGTTAAAAATTTTGATGGACAAAGTCACAAGATCTTGCATGGCCCTTGCCTGTTTGGTCGGTGCGTTTATATGTATCGGCGTACCAGTAGCTCATGCCCAAAACCCCTTTCTAGCTGATCCAATAAAACCCGTTGATGACCGCAACCCGGAAGAATTTCGGGCAAAGGGCATTCGTTCCGGCAATTTCATATACTACCCATCCGCAGAAGTGCGGGAGGAGTATAATGATAATGTTCTCGCTACCGATTCTGGCACAAAGGATGACTTTATTACCCAAATCAAGGCTGCCCTTAATATGCAATCAGATCTTAAGCGCCATGCTGTCGGATTCAATATTGAAGGAGATGTCGGATTATATAGCGAAAACGACGATGAAAATTATGAAGACGTTAAGCTGAATGCCAATGGACGTATTGACATAACCGGGGCAACCCACTTGTTTTTAAGAGCAAATCACCAGTTGCTGCATGTTGATAGGGAAAACCCGAATGACCAATCCAGTACCGAACCAACTGAGTATGATGTTACTTCCGCACAGATTAGCCTGAGACACAAACCAGCACGCCTTTCCTTGCTGGCAGGAACCCGTATCGACAGTTTTGATTTTGATGATGGCCGCACCGCCGCCGGAGTCGTCACAAATAATGATGATCAGGACCGCGAAGAACTACGTGCGTTCGGGCGCATCGGCTATGAACTTAAACCCGGAATGGAACTTTTCTCTCGTGCTGAGTTTGTTACCATTGAATATGACCAGCAGTTTGATGACCTAGGTGTTGAACGAGATAACGATGGTTATGATCTGGTCGCCGGGTTGGAAGGACAATTAACCCCTTTAGTATTTGGAAACATTTTTGCGGGCTATAGGTCTAGAGACTATGAAGATGCTACTCTTTCTAAAGCTTCCGGCCCGTTGATTGGGGCTACGCTGGATTGGAATTTCAGTGAAATTACTACCCTGACCGGTCTAGTTGAACAAACAACCCAGGAAACTATCGTGACAAGTGCATCAAGTTATGAACAACTGCGGTTACGCGGGGAAGTAAATCATGAATTGCGCCGCAACATTTTACTAAAAGGGCATGTGCAATTTATTAATCAGGATTTTGAAGGTATTAGCCGTGAAGATGATGTGATGGAAGCCGGTATCAGCGGTTTCTACAAATTGAATCGCACCCTTTCCGTTGGAGCTGGCTACTTGTTTGAAAGCAAAGATTCCACTAATATCAACTCGGATTATGACATTAACCGCGTGTTCCTTACGCTAAAGGCTACTTTCTAATATGTTCCGTATTGCAAGCTTTTTATTGATTTTGGTTTTACTGCCCCTTACAGGTTGCTCCAGTTCAGATAATTCAGCACCTGTTCCTGGCGAAATCATTGATGCAGAAAAAGTTATTGAACAGGATATTACACAGATCTACACCTTGGATAGCGGCGATCGGATACGTGTATCCGTGTTTGATGAAGATGACATTTCCGGTCAGTTTGAAATCGATAGTGAAGGTTACATCTCCATGCCGTTAATTGGGCGGGTATATGTCAAGGGCCTTACATTATTGCAAGCCAAGGACGTCATTGTAGAGCGCTTGCTGGATGGGTATTTGAAGAACCCTCGAGTAGCCCTGGAAATCCTAAACTACCGACCCTTTTATGTACTGGGAGAAGTTAAAAAACCCGGCAGCTACCCTTTTGTAAATGGTATGTCTTTGCATAATGCCATTGCCCTTGCTGGTGGCTTTACATACCGCGCCAGCAAGAACGGTATTTTGATCAAACGAGGCGATAAAATCATCCGTGCCAGTGGCGAAGAAGAGCTTGTCATACCCATTGTTCCCGGAGACATTATCGAGGTAGATGAGCGCCTGTTTTAGCCCGTAGATATTGTGGATAACCCTGCCTACAACCCAAGATTTAGTGGTATTCTTGTGCACTTGCGTGTTTAATGAACGATGGGTGGCTGCACAAAGTCAACCCGTTAATCTATGTCAATGGAGGCTGGGTAAAAAGCTAATTAGCTAAGGGGGATCCATTGGCAACACGTAACCAGGCTTATGCCGGTTATCCCTATCCAGAGTATTCATTTGCACTCGACAGTAGTCAGACCGACTCACCGACCACTGTCGATATCAAATACATGCTCTACACTTTGTATCGCCGGAAGTATCTGATTCTGGGCATATTTGCTATTGTGACCTCTTTGGTAGCCTTATTGGTCAACCATGTAACCCCTGTATATACTGCCAATGTGCCAATCATCATTGAAGCACAGAAAAATAATGTTATTGATATTCAGTCCGTTATTTCCCGACACACTCTGGACCCAGCCACTATTTTGAATGAAGTCGAAGTCCTGCAATCCCGTGGACTTGCAGAACAAATCGTTGATCAATTTAATCTTGTAGATGATCCCTATTTTAATCCTATGGCAGCAGGTAGCCCCCAACCACTGCCCCAGGAAGAAGAAGGCTTTCTGCCTGATGAAGTTTCCCGAGTGATGCGCGGCTTTAAAAAAATGGTTGGTGGTGGCGATCCCGTCCCGGAAGGCTTTGACAAATCCCGCTTTGAATTTCATTTAGCGCGCGTCAGAACTGTCGATAATTTTTTGAGAAACCTGGAAGTTTATCCTATCCCCCGTTCCAGGGTGATCAATATTGACTTTACTTCGTCTGACCCTGAACAAGCTGCTGCTATTACCAATGCCATTGCTGAACAGTATCTGGAAAATCAGCTAATGGAAAAATTGGATAAAACCCAGCGTGCTGAAGAATGGCTGAATGACCGGTTGGTAGAATTGCGTATGAACTTGCGCACATCAGAAAAAGCTGTAGAAGATTACCGTCGCAGCAAACTGTTTATCATGGGGCAAGGTAATGAGGTGATGTCCCAGCAGCTGTCAGAACTAAACTCTCAGCTGGTCATTGCTAAAGCCAAACGAGCAGAAATCCGTGCACGTTTGTCGGAAGTCTATGAACTGATGGAATCTGAAGAAGGATTGCAAGCTGTTCCGGAAGTCCTAAATTCAGGGCTGATTCAGCGACTTAAGCTGGAGGAATCTCAATTACAACGCAAAAAATCCGAGCTGGAAAACAGGTACGGTGATTTGCATCCTCGCATGATCAATCTGAAATCTGAATTAAGGGACTTGCGCGAAAAAATCCGCAATGAGGTTTTGAATATTATCCAAGCGCTTGAAACCGAATCCAGAGTCGCCCAAATCCGGGAAGAGACATTGCTGCAAACCATTTCAGAACTTGAAACCCGCCAGGTTTCAGAAAGTGCTTCGGATATTCACCTGCGGGAACTAGAGCGCGAAGCTGAAACCAATCGTGCTTTGTTTGAAACATTCCTGGAGCGCTATAAAGCCACAAGTCAGCAAGAAAAATTACAAAAAGCAGATGCCCGCATTATTTCTTATGCTGATATTCCAACGGAACCGTCCGCCCCCAACAAAAAACTTTTTATTGCCCTGGCTGCTTTTGGGTCCATTATTGGGGGCATTTTGTTAGCGTTCTTAT
>JANQSM010000051.1 GCA_028284025.1 Alphaproteobacteria bacterium
ACGAGAGCTTTTGAATCAGTTTAGGGACCAGCTTCCCGCCCGTATTTTTGAACAGGAATACACCGTGCCAGAAACTGACGGTAGCGGCAACGCACGAGAAAATCTAAAAGCTGCCCGGGATTTGTTACAAAAAGCTGGATGGCAATTACAAAATGGTCAGTTAGTTAGTGATGCGGGTACCCCGTTCAGTTTTGAAATTCTTTTGGTCAACCCGGCGTTTGAGCGGATCGCCCTGCCATTTGTCAAGAATCTGGAAAAACTGGGCATTGAAGCCAATGTACGGGTCGTCGATGCGGCGCAATACCAAAAACGGTTGGAGACATTTGATTATGATATGACCGTGGTGGTGATTGGCCAATCCCTTTCTCCAGGAAATGAGCAACGTGATTTCTGGCATTCAGAAAAAGCCGATATTCAAGGATCCAAGAACTATATGGGAATCAAAGATCCGGTGGTCGATGCCCTGGTCGCCAGAGTTATCAACGCCCCGGACCGCAATGCACTGATTACAACTACCCGGGCGCTCGATCGTGTTTTGCTACAGTCTTATTATGTCATTCCACAATGGCATATTCGCACATTCCGCGTGGCATACTGGAACAAGTTTGGAAAGCCTGAAGTTCAAGCCAAATATGCACTGGGCTTTTTGACCGACTGGTGGGTAGATCCGGCCAAGGCAGCCGCATTGGATAAATCCCCCGCCCCATCTGCACAAAATAAGACAGAAAAAGAAGAGGAGGCTTCTTTTTCCTACCGCTGGTTGTTCTGGCTGGCACTGGCTCTTGCCGTAATCCTGTGGGCACGCAAGAAAGCATCGAAAAAATAAATCGGGGGCGCATTTCTCCAGTGACACAAAATGACAAGCTGCTAAAATCATCCAATGGCTTCATACATTATTCGCCGCTTATTGCTGATTATTCCTACTTTAGTTGGAATTATGGTTTTGAACTTTGTCATTGTTCAGGCCGCTCCCGGTGGGCCAGTCGAACAAATGATCGCCAAATTACAAGGACATGATTTTGGAGCTACCGCCCGTATTGGCGGAACCGCTGCTGGAGACTCAGCCAAAAGTGATTCCGGCACATCTTCCACCAGTACCACGTCAACTTCCAAGTATCGTGGGGCGCAAGGGCTGGACCCTGAATTAATTGCTGAAATTGAAAAACTCTACGGCTTTGACAAGCCAGCCCATGAACGCTTTTTACAAATGATGGGTCAGTATCTGGTGTTTGATTTTGGGACCAGTTTTTATTCCGATCGCAAAGTAGTGGATTTGGTTCTGGATAAAATGCCCGTGTCTATCTCTCTTGGTTTATGGACTACGATTATTGTTTATCTGGTGTCCATTCCGCTGGGTATCCGCAAAGCGGTAGAGGACGGATCAAGTTTTGATATCGCCACCAGCACAGCAATTATTGTCGGGTACGCCATCCCAAATTTCATGTTTGCCGTATTATTGGTCATTCTGTTTTCAGGAGGGAGTTTCTGGGACATTTTCCCGTTACGTGGATTAACGTCTGAGAACTTTGACCAAATGACCTGGCTGCAACAAATAGCTGACTATTTATGGCATATTACCTTGCCAGTATTGGCGCTGGTGATTGGCGGGTTTGCCTCATTGACCATGCTAACCAAAAATTCTTTCCTGGAGGAAATCAACAAGCAATATGTTCTTACGGCCCGCGCCAAAGGATTAACCGAACGCCGCGTTCTGTACAGCCATGTATTTCGCAATGCTATGTTGATTGTAGTCGCAGGCTTTCCAGCTGCCTTTATCAGTATTTTATTTACCGGATCTGTTTTGATTGAGGTTATTTTCTCCCTCGACGGGCTGGGACTTTTAGGTTTTGAAGCTGCTATTAATCGGGACTATCCGGTGATGTTCGGCACGCTTTATTTTTTCACACTGCTGGGATTAATTTTGAATCTGATTGGTGATCTGATGTACGTCATGATTGATCCACGAATTGATTTTGAAAAGCGGGGAGTATAGACACATGTTTTCATCTCCGATTTTTCAGCGCCGTTGGGGCAGATTCAAAAACAACCGGCGAGGCTATTATAGTTTATGGATTTTTGCCGTTCTTTTTATGCTCACCCTGTTTGCAGAATTTATCGCCAATGATAAGCCTGTGTTGATTTTTTATGATGGGGATTTTTATTCGCCTGTGTTTGTTGAATATCCCGAAACCCGATTTGGAGGAGATTTCGCAACCGAAGCTGATTACCGCGACCCATATGTTGAAAGCCTGATTGATGAAAAGGGATGGATGCTTTGGCCGCTGATTCCGTATAGCTTTGATACAATTAATTATAGTTTGCCTGAACCCGCGCCATCTTCTCCCACGGCTGAAAACTGGCTGGGCACAGATGACCAGGGGCGAGATGTAACCGCCCGGCTGGTTTACGGATTTCGTATTTCTGTGTTGTTTGGATTGGCACTGACCGCTTTAAGCTCCATCATCGGCATTGCCGCAGGAGCTGTTCAGGGATATTTTGGCGGCCTGACAGATCTATTATTCCAGCGCTTTATGGAAATCTGGTCAGGCCTGCCAGTTCTCTATCTTCTCATTATTCTGGCCAGTGTGGTGCAGCCCACTTTCTGGTGGCTGCTTATTTTAATGTTGTTGTTCAGCTGGATGGCACTGGTCGGGGTGGTACGGGCAGAATTTTTAAAAACTCGTAACATGGATTACGTCAAGGCCGCGCGGGCAATGGGCGTAGGCAATATTAAAATCATGATGCGTCACGTACTGCCCAATGCAATGGTGGCCGCCCTTACTTTTTTGCCTTTCATTTTGAATGGTTCTATTACCACACTGACGTCACTTGACTTTTTGGGCTTTGGTTTACCCCCCGGATCCCCATCGTTAGGAGAACTACTCGCTCAGGGTAAAAACAACTTGCAAGCCCCGTGGTTGGGGATTACGGCTTTTGTCGTGCTGGCTATCATGTTGAGCCTGCTGATTTTTATCGGGGAAGCTGTGCGTGATGCGTTTGATCCGCGTAAATCAGGAGAGAAGACATGACATTGCTTCAGGTTAAAAATCTCTCTATTACCTTTGGTCACGGCCAGCAAAAGGTAGAAGCTGTCAGAAATGCCAGCTTTGATATTAAAAAGGGTGAAACCGTCGCCCTGGTGGGTGAAAGTGGATCAGGAAAATCTGTTTCTGCCCTTTCAATTTTAGGGCTTCTTCCCGGTTCTGCAGATATTTCTGGTTCAATTACCTTCCAGGACCAGGAATTAATCAATGCTTCGGAAGCTAACCTGCACAACATTCGCGGCAATAAAATCGCAATGATTTTCCAGGAACCTATGACGGCGTTGAACCCTTTGCACCGGGTGAAAAAGCAAATCAGCGAAGTTTTATTCATCCATAAAAAAATGAGCGAGGCACAAGCGCTTGTCCGGGTGAAAGAATTGTTAAAACTGGTGGGATTAGAAGAGTCTGACCGCATGCTCAATGCTTTTCCCCATGAGCTTTCTGGCGGACAACGCCAGCGGGTCATGATTGCTGCGGCACTTGCCAATGAACCGGATTTATTAATCGCAGATGAGCCGACCACCGCCCTGGATGTCACGATTCAGGCTCAAATCATGACACTGCTGGGTAAGTTACAAAAAGAACTTGGAATGGCCATGCTATTGATCACCCATGATTTAAATGTGGTACAAAAAGTT
>JANQSM010000144.1 GCA_028284025.1 Alphaproteobacteria bacterium
CTTTTTCCGTACGTACATGAATCAAGACGGGACCAGGTTTTTCAGCATCCCGGACATTTTTTAATACCGGCACCAGGTGTTCCAGATTGTGGCCATCAATTGGGCCGATATAGTAAAAGCCCATTTCTTCAAAGACGGTGCCGCCGCCGACCATGATGCTGCGCGTATTTTTCTCTGCCCGTTTGGCCATGGACTCTACCATTTCGGGCATAAATTTTAGCATTTGTTTGGCAACATCGCGCATGCCGCGGTAAGATTTGCTGGTAACCAGGCGGGTCAGATAAGACGACATTGCTCCCGTTGGGGGGGCAATCGACATGTCGTTGTCATTCAAAATTACAATCAGGTTGGAATCCAGATCTTCGGCATTGTTCATAGCTTCATACGCCATTCCGGCACTCATTGCTCCATCTCCAATCACGCAGATGACCTTGTTGTCACCTCCTTGAAGATCACGGGCAACAGCCATCCCCAATCCAGCAGAAATAGAAGTGGAACTATGGGCTGCCCCAAAGGGGTCATAGTCGGACTCAGAGCGCTTGGTAAAGCCGGAGAGTCCACCACCCTGGCGCAAGGTACGGATACGATCCCGACGGTCTGTCAAAATCTTGTGTGGGTAGGCTTGATGGCCCACATCCCAGATTAATTTGTCTTCAGGCGTGTCAAACAGGTGGTGAATTGCAACGGTCAGCTCTACCACACCCAACCCGGCCCCTAAATGGCCTCCGGTGCACGATACAGCTTCCACTGTTTCCTGACGTAATTCTGTTACCAGTTGTTTTAAGTCTTTCAGGGATAAATCCTTCATATCTGCCGGCGTGGCGATGGTGTCCAGCAAAGGAGTTTTGGAGGATAGAATAGGGGTCCCTGCAGCCTTTTGAGTCATTGAATAATCCTGCCTTTTTATACGCGTCTTTCCAGAATATAGTGAGCCATATCCCGTAAAGGATCTGCTTTTTTATCAAAGATTTCAAGATGTTTTATGGCCTGATTTGCAAGCATTCCAGCTTGCTCACGGGCTTTGCCTGCTCCCAGAACTGAAACAAAAGTCGCTTTCTTGCGCTTAGTGTCCTGGTTGGCGGGTTTGCCCATTTCATCCTGATCGCCTTCTACATCCAGCAGGTCATCGGTAACCTGGAATGCCAGTCCTAACGCCTGGCCATAGCTGTGCAATGCGTGGCGAGATCGCTGTCCAGCCCGTCCGATAATGGCACCGGCTTCGCAACAAAAGATCATAATTTTTCCAGTTTTCAGTCGTTGCAGGCGGGTAATGGCTCCAACGTCAAATTCTTCCTTTTCCGCAATCAAATCCAGCAATTGTCCACCAACCATACCGCGCCCGCCGCTTGCTTCGGCTAATGCACGCACCAGTTCACACCGGACAGAACTTTCTGGATGGGTTTCACGTTGAGCCAGGATTTCAAATGCTAATGTCAGGAGTGCATCTCCTGCTAAAATGGCTGTGGCTTCGTCATATTTCTTGTGTGTACTAGGTTTGCCTCGGCGGAGAGGAGAATCATCCATAGCAGGAAGATCATCATGCACCAGAGAATAGCAATGCACAAATTCTACGGCCGCAGCGACGCGGGCGGCAAATTCCCTTTCCACGCCAAAAATTGCAGCTGAAGAAAGCACCAGAAACGGACGCAACCGCTTTCCACCATCCAGGGATGAATGGCGCATGGCATCAAAAAGTTTGGATTCTTCCCCCGGTGTTTGAGGAATAAGCTGTTCAATCACTTCATTAATAATTTGGGCGGATTCGGTCAGTTCTTCAGGGAAAAACGGCATGTCAGGAAGCCTCGTTCTGTTCGGTCTTATCAGTTGTTTTTTCAAAGTTGATTTTATCGACTTTTACTTTTGCCTCATTCAGTTTTTTTTCACAGTGCTGCTTTAGTTTGGCGCCGCGCTCATAGAAATTGATTGCTTCTTCCAGATTGGCAGATCCGTTTTCCAGGCCACGGACAATTTCTTCCAGTTCGGTCAGTGCCTCTTCAAAGCTTAAGTTTTTGATTTCTTTTGCTGCCATGATGCGTGTTGATGCTTTTGTTAAAAGAAAGGCATCCTACACGCAAAACACATAACCTTCAACGATTTTGAATTACTTTTTCATATGGCGAAAGGAAATCCTTTAAAAAGGGTTAAGAATTCCACAGATTTGCCCAGAAAACACAGGAAAATAAAGATTTCACAGCTTTTTAAATACTTCGTTTACCATTTTTATGTTTAATTGTAGATTAGAGAAAGAAGGATTAACCTTTGCTAATCTCATACAACTGCATGACTTTCTGTTAGATGATTAACAAAACCAGGGACCCAGCTATATGAACCAGGACGAAATAAAAAACATCATAGAAAAACATAAGCTTTGGCTTGAGAAAAAGGGCGGTGGTGTTCGAGCAAATTTGAATGATAAAGATCTTTCAGGTCTTCAGTTAAAGGGGGCTGTATTGCAGTCTGCCATGTTGACTGGGTGTAATTTGTCCGGCTGTGATTTGGAAGAAGCAGATTTAAGCTACGCTGATATGTTTGTGGCGAATCTGGAAGGGGCGAATCTAAAAAATGCCAATCTGATGCGCGCTGATATGCGTGGCGCTAACCTACAACAGTGTGACTTTAGTTTTGCGAACCTGAAGGAAGTGGATTTCCGCGGTGGATCATTGATGAGTTCCAGCAGCTCTTCACAAATGACAGCAACCAAGAAGGGTGGATCTCAATTTAGCGGGGCCAATCTGGAAAAATCCAAGATGGTAAGCTGTATTCTGGTAGGAGCACAGCTTTCTGGGGCAAATCTTACAGATGTGGACTTAAACCGTGCCAACCTGGACGGAGCAAATCTGTCTAAAGCAGTTTTGAAGAATGTTAACTTTAACCTAACTTCTATGCGTGGTGTGGATCTGTCAGGAGCAGATGTTGAAAATGCCAATATGAAACATGCTGATCTGGATGGCGCAATTTTAACAGATACGGATTTGCGTTCAGTAGATCTGACCGGGGCAAACTATGAAGGCCGTGGTTCCGGGTTTTCAGCAGATGTGCGTAAGATTCTGAGTGATCACATGACCTGGATTCGTGAATCCGGTGCGCGTGGGTCACGTGCAGTTCTAAAAAATGCTGACTTGAAGGGAATCGATCTTTCCGGATTTAACTTAAGTGGGGCAGATTTAAGCAACACAAACCTTGAAGGTGCAAATTTAAGTGAAACTGTAATGGTCATGACCAATGTAGCTGAAGCCAACTTGAGTGAAGCTGATTTAACAGAAGCTGTTCTGGATGGTGTTAGTCTGCAAAAAGCCAAACTTGTTAATGCTAATTTGCAAAAAGCTGAATTTGGCCAAGTGGAAATTAAAGGCCCGGATTCCAAACCAACTGGACGGTTCTGGCCTGCAAACCTGGCTGGTTCTGATCTAACAGGTGCAAATCTGTCGGAAGCGAATTTTTCTGGTGCAGATTTAACAGATTGTAACCTGCAAAATACTGACTTGGCTGGAACCAATTTTGAAAAAGCCAAGCTGGAAGGGTGCAATTTTGACGGTGCCAATAAACAGGATGCCCTGTCTGCCTGATAAAATGGTTATGCTGAAAACCTGGCGGGCATGAGGCAAGAAAACCATGAAAACACAACAACTCCTTGAAATGCTGGAAGCCCATCAACGCTGGTTGAAAGGTCGGGAAGGTGGCTGCCGGGCAGATTTTTCATGGATGGATTTAAGCGGCACTTCCTTTTCTTATCAGAATCTAACCAATGCCAAATTTACCGGTGCTGTTTTAAGCGATGCAA
>JANQSM010000104.1 GCA_028284025.1 Alphaproteobacteria bacterium
GTTGACAGGCTTTGACCCGTCACATCCTTAATAACCTCATGGGCGGGTTTTAAACGGCCTTTAGCGTGAATATTCTCCCGCAGCCAGACAAGCAGGGGCTGGATATTGCCCTGGTTGAAATTCTCTTGAATGTCAGCCTGCTGCATAGCACTTTCAAAAAATTGAGCCGCCGCCATTGCCCCTAAACTATAGGTCGGGAAATAGCCATACCCCATGGCTGAATACCAGTGTGCATCTTGCAAGCATCCCAACGCATCGGTAGGAGGCGAAATGTGTAAAAGCTTCTCAATCGCTTCATTCCAGGCACCAGGCAAATCTTCCACGGCTAAATCCCCCGAAATAAGGGCTTGTTCCAGCCGATACCGCATCACCACATGCAAAGGATATGTCACTTCATCTGCATCCACCCGGACAAAGCTGCGCTCTACTTTATTCAGCTTGGTCAAAATAGAATCTACTGTCCAGTCTTTCGATTCTCCCCCCAGTAGATTCTTTAGCTGTGGTAAAACCTTCTCAATAAATTTTGGATTTTTGCTGATATGACGCTCAAACATCAAAGATTGACTTTCATGTAAAGTCATCCCCTGGCTTTCACCCACTGGCTGCCACATATACTTTTCAGGTAAATTGATTTCATAAGTCCCATGCCCGATTTCATGTGTTGCCCCGCCGTAAGCTTCTAGCCAGAACTCATTTTCCTGATACCGAACGGCTACATATTTATACTTAGAAAACCCACCGCAGAACGGATGGGTGGTCTGAGTATATTTACCTAGCCCAAAATCAAACCCCAATTCTTCCAAGGCATAACGGCTAGCCACTTCTTGTGAAGAGACAGAAAACGTGCCTTCAGCTGATAATTTACCCTGGCGGTGCTGCTTTTCAATAATGGCATCAATGGTGGCCGGTAATACCGCTTCCAGGTCATCAAAAACCGCATTGATGTGGGCAGGTGTTAATCCTTCGTCATGGTCATCCAGTAAAACTTCATAGATTGATTTTTCTGGCATCAATGCTGTGCGCTTTGCTTGCGCCACTTCCACCGTCAGACGAATAATGTTTTTCATCTTGTCTTTGACCATGGCAAAATCGTTGTTTTTACGCGCCTCTTCCCAGGTACGATAACATTCCCCTGATGCCCGTGTGATTTCCTCTGTCAATTTGACTGGTATGGCAGTCGCTTCCAGATATTCCCGCTCCATAAGGTGTAGGTTGCGCTTTCGCCAGTCATTTAAAGATGCATCTTCTTTTGCACTTTCAATCCAGTCACCGATTTTAGGATCCTGTAACAACATAGAAACCGTACCTGCCAGGGTGGAGGTAATCTCAGATACATAAGGTCGGGATTTTTTCGGGGCATCTGTGCTGTTATCACAGCTTAATAAAGATCTACCGAACCGCAGGCGATACACGCGTTCAAAATGGTCTTCCAGGTTTTGATAGGCAGTCGCAGTCATCAAGATTTACGGGTATTTTTATATACAAAAATACCATAAATCACCAGCAACACAAAGCCAAGGGAATACCACGTCAAAGCATAGGATAAGTGTTTATTGGGGATGTCTTTTGTAGTGACCTCCACCGGCACTGGCAGATCTAATTTCTGCTGATAAGGTTGCTGCACTAAATAGTAATTATAGCTTGGGGGCGCCCCTATTTGCTGATAAAGCGCTGACAAGTCCATCCAGTACCAGGCGTTGGCTGTAATGTTATTTTCCGGCGTAAACGGACCAGGTTTTTGTGAGAACCTTAAAACACCTTGAATCTGCTGGCTGCCCTCAGCAAACGGAACCTTATCCTTTTGATCTTCCGGTATCCAACCACGGTTCACAAACAAGAGATGCCCGTTATTAAGCCGCAAGGGGGTGATCACATGCAGGCCCAGCCTTCCAGCATGTTTTTTGGCTGGAAAGAAAAAATTCTGATTCGCCATAAAAGTGCCCTGCGCCTGCACACGGGTAAAGGCCAGGTCCTGGCTCTCTTGTTTAGACAGCGCATCCAAATCCTGCACCACGCCAGAAAGTTTGGTATTCATTTGTGCCAGCAAATTTTCTTTCCAGTGCAGCCGCTGGACCTGCCAGCTGCCCAATGCCATTAGAATGCCAAACGCAAGAGCCGTGACAAATGTTAGAAAGATAAAGTTACGCTTACTCATTTTTTGGAAAAGAAATCTGTCTTGTTCTTGTATTCAAGTGCCACAAACATGCCCTTGAAAATGGGAAGTAGCCCAAGGGAGAGAATGAATGTCAATGGCACCCACAATACTACATGCACCCATGGCTCAGGTGCATAGCGCATCTCCACGACAAGAGCCGCCACCGGCACTACAATAATCACCAAAAACATTACAAAAAAGGAAGGGCCATCCGCGCCCACCCACTGGTCAAATTTTAAACCGCAATTAGAACATTTAGGCGCTGGCTTTAAATAGCTTTGAAACAGCTTACCTTTGCCACACTTCGGGCAGCGGCACTTAATACCGCGATTTAAAATAGTAGCAGCATCCGGTTTCTTTTTAGCGGTCATAATTAGTGAACGGCAACCTCGCCAGCACCCCACCAGTAAATGGAGACAAACAAAAACAGCCAAACCACATCAACAAAGTGCCAGTACCAGGCGGCAGATTCAAAGCCGACATGTTGTTCAGGAGTAAAATGGCCCTTTTGTGCCCGCAGGTAACACACCAGCAAGAACAGTGTTCCGACAATCACGTGGAACCCGTGAAAACCAGTGGCCATATAAAACGTGGAAGCATAAATGCCATCCGTAAAACCAAACGCCGCATGGCCATATTCATAGGCCTGTGTCAGGGTAAAGATAAACCCTAAAATAATGGTGTAAAGCAGCCCTTTCATAAACTGTTCCCGATGACCCTTGACCAAAGCATGGTGTGACCAGGTCAGTGTGCAACCAGATAATAGTAGAATCAGCGTGTTTAGAAGCGGCAAATCAAACGGATCAAAGGTTAAGATACCCTCCGGGGGCCATATACCGTCGACCGGGAAAAGACTGGCATTAAAATAAGCCCAGAAAAATGCCACAAAAAACATGACTTCCGACATGATAAACAGCAACATTCCATAACGCAGGCCCATTTGTACAACAGGATTGTGGTACTTGCCGGACTCAGCCTCTTTCACCACATCGCGCCACCAAAAAAGCATACATAACAAAACAGCTATAAAACCAACAACCAGTGGCGTTATCATTTGCTGATGCATGTAAAAAATTGCGCCTACCGCCAAACCACCGGCTGCAAATGACGACAGCAAAGGCCAGGGACTTGGGTCAACAAGATGAAAAGGGTGTCTATTTTCAGATGCCATTTTTGTATACCTTTTAATTGGTTGCAATGCTTTCGTAGTTTAGCGCCTTTATCAGTTCTTGGCTACCAGCTTTAAAGAATGTATACGATAAAGTAATGTCGTTAACATCTTCTAAATTGGGATCATCGGCAATTTTTGGGTCTATATAAAACTGTACGGGCATTTGCATGGATTGGCCCGGATGCAACACTTGTTCTTCAAAACAAAAGCATTGGATTTTATGAAAGTACTTTCCGGCCTTTAACGGCGTCACATTATAGGTCGCTGTTCCAACCACAGGCGTGTCAGATGTATTTATTGCGGTATAAAAGGCAAGACCTGTCTGGCCAACTTTTAAGGTCATACCCCGCTGGTCTGGTTTAAATTCCCACGGTAGTTTTTTATGAATATCTGCGTTAAAGCTGATGCGAACCTCTCGGTCAAGGATCAAGGTTGGGGCACTTTCCGATACTTGGGTCGTCCCCCCAAATCCGGTCACTTGGCAAAACAGACGATAGAGTGGCACAGATGCATAGGTTAGAGCGACCATCAAAAAAACGACACTGAAGGCCAGAAAAGCAATTTGACGATTTTTACGTTGCAGATCTTTTTTTGCCATTTTCTGATCTCTCATCACTCTGGGGGAAAATAGGATTAGACAGTTTTCATTTTTATGATGCTAATAAAATAGAACAATATAATGAAAGCAATGATCAGGACCAGAACGATTAGGTTCTTGCGTCGCGTTTCCTTAGTGATCTTAATTCCTTTTTTAGCTTTAGCCATAAAATGTGTCCCTTATATGCTGTCAATAATCACACTGGCAAAAATAGCAAACAGATAAAAGATTGAAAAGCCAAACAGGCGCTTTGCATAGGTATCTGCGTCTTTTTGCCACAACTGTATAGCTGCCAACAGAAACAGAAAGCCTGTGCCCGCAGCTGTCAAACCATAGATAGTGCCCAATAATCCAAGCGCCCATGGTAACAACGAAGCGGCCACCAGAATTACACTGTAAATTAGAATCTGATTTCGTGTTGCTTTGTGGCCTGCCACCACCGGTAACATGGGTAGTCCCGCCTTGGCGTATTCAGTATCCTTATAAAGTGCCAGTGCCCAGAAGTGCGGCGGCGTCCACAAAAACGTGATCAAAAACAACAAAACCGGTAGTACCGCAATTTCTCCGGTGACTGCCGCCCATCCAATAAGGGGAGGGAAAGCCCCGGCAGCGCCGCCAATAACAATATT
>JANQSM010000109.1 GCA_028284025.1 Alphaproteobacteria bacterium
CATCATCGTCGCAATTGTGGTCATGGGACCTGAGGAACTACCGCGTTTATTGCGCCTGTGCGGACGATATGCTGGCCGGGCCAGGCGGATAATCGCAGATTTCCAAGCTTCAATTGAGGAAGCAACCCATCTGGATGAACTCAAAGAAGCCAAGGAAGAATTTAATAAAATTGGCAAGTTTGAGTTGGGCAGTGACCAGACTGAAGATATGAAACAAACATCCCCCTCTCCAGAGGAGCCAGATGATGGCAAATGAGGAGAAAATAGAACAGCCTGAAATGACCTTTATTGATCACCTTGTGGAGTTGCGCCGCAGGTTGATTTATGCGGTGGGGGCTTTGCTTATTGCTTTTGCTGCCAGTTATACGGTCGCGCCAGAAATTTATCAATTTCTGGTAGATCCGCTGCAACATGCCATGGGGGGGGATCCTGACAAGCGCCTTATTTACACGGGTCTGACAGAAGCATTTTTTACCTATTTGAAAGTAGCCTTTTATACTGGCTTGTTTATTTCTTTTCCTATTATTGCTGCCCAGCTATGGATGTTTATTGCCCCTGGCCTTTATAAGAATGAGCGCCGGGCCTTTTTGCCATTTCTGATCGCGACACCTTTGTTATTTGTTGCAGGGGCTGCAATGGCTTATTACGTAGTCTTTCCTCTTGCGTGGAAGTTTTTCTTAAGCTTTGAAGCGCTGGGGGTAGGCGGCGCAATGCCGATTGAGCTGGAGACGCGGGTCAGCGAATATCTATCGCTTTCTATCAAAATGATTTTTGCCTTTGGCATTTGTTTTCAACTCCCCGTTCTTTTGACATTGATGGCGCGTGCGGGACTGGTAACTTCGCAGACTCTGGCTAAAAAGCGTAAATATGCTTTGGTGACTACTTTGGTGGTGGCCGCTTTTTTGACTCCACCGGATTTAATCAGTCAGGTTTTATTGACAATTCCGGTATTGATTTTATATGAGGTGTCGATATTGTTAAGCCGAATGGCTGAGAAAAAGAGAGAAGCTGCTTAACCATGCATGACATAAAATTTATTCGCGAAAACCCGGAAGAATTTGATCAGCACATGGCCCGCCGTGGGCTTGTGCCACAATCTGCGGATATTCTTAAACTGGATGAGGAGCACCGTGCTCTTCAAACAAAATTCCAGACTCAACAGGCAGAGCGTAATCGTCTGTCGAAAGAAATTGGTAAGGTCAAAGCCAGTGGCGGGGATGCGGATGCGATCATGAAACAGGTGGCCGATCTGAAAGAAGAAACCCAACGCCTGGAGCATGAAGAAAAAGAGCTGGGAGAGCAATTGCACGAGAAACTGGCAACCCTGCCAAACCTTTTGCATGAGAATGTGCCAGATGGCAAGGATGAGAATAACAATCGGAAAGAGCGTACCGTTGGTGAGCCAACAAAGTTTTCCTTTAAACCAAGGGAGCATCATGATCTTGGCGAAGCTTTAGGCTTGATGGATTTTGAACGAGCAACCAAGGTGTCTGGCGCTCGTTTTGTATTTTTGAAAGGTGCCCTTGCCAGGCTAGAGCGGGCGTTAGCGCAATTTATGCTGGATTTACATACAGAAGAATTTGGTTATACGGAAATTAGTCCGCCATTGATGATCAATACCAAAAGTCTGACAGCGTTGGGTAAGCTGCCTAAATTTTCTGAAGACCTTTTTAAGACCAACCATGACTACTGGATGATTGCGACATCCGAAGTGGTTTTGAGCAGTTACTTTGCGGATGAAATTTTATCTGCCAAGGATTTGCCAATTCGTATGTGTGCGTTTACACCGTGCTTTCGATCAGAGGCCGGAGCCGCAGGTCGGGATACTGCTGGTATGATCAGGCACCATCAGTTTTATAAGGTGGAGCTTGTGTCTTTCTCTCATCCTGATAAATCATGGGAAGAACATGAGCGTATGACCAGTTGTGCAGAAGAAGTTCTAAAACGCTTGAAAATTCCTTATCGTATTGTGACATTGTGTACAGGCGATATTGGATTTGACATGATGAAAACTTATGATTTGGAAGTTTGGCTACCTGGACAAGATCGTTACCGAGAGATTTCATCTTGTTCCAACGCAGGCCCCTATCAGGCAATGGGCACGAAAACACGCTTTCGTGAAGAGGGTGAAAAACAGACAGAATTTGTTCATACATTGAATGGGTCCGGACAAGCGGTAGGGCGCTGTCTTATTGCGGTGATGGAGAATTATCAGCAAGAGGACGGGTCAATCAAAGTGCCGGATGTATTACAAAAATATATGGGAGGTATGACGGTTATTAAATGACATTACTACCTAATACACGAATTTTGCTAAGTAATGATGATGGCGTTTATGCCCCAGGCCTTGGTGTCCTAGAAGAGATTGCACATGTTCTTTCAGATGATGTGTGGGTTGTGGCGCCAGACAGTCAGCAAAGTGCCCAAAGCCATTCGGTAACGACCAAGCATCCTCTTAGAATGGAGCAGGTAGCAGAGAGAAAATTTGCTGTTGATGGTACACCGACAGACGCTGTTTTGCTGGGTATGCATCAGGTGATGGAAGATAAACCTCCCGATCTTATTTTATCAGGGATAAATTTTGGGGCGAACATGGGCGATGATATTACATATTCTGGTACTGTTGCGGCGGCAATTGAGGGAACCTTGTTGGGGGTACGCTCCATCGCATTAAGTCAGCGCATTGGCGATGACCGAATGAATATTCACTGGGATACAGCCAAAAAATTTGCGCCTGAGATTATTGCAAAATTGGTGCAGCAAAGTTGGCAAGACTGGACATTGATGAATATTAATTTTCCTGCGGCGGATCCGGATGAAGTAAAAGGAATTAAGGTATGTCCCAGTGGGCGAGATAAATTTAAAGATGTTATTGTACCCTGCACGGACCCGCGCGGGCGGGCCTATTACTGGCTGGGAGATATCAAACGCGATATAAATAAGCCAGAACCAGGTAGCGATGTTGAAGCTGTGATGAGCAATTATGTCTCTGTCACGCCTTTGAACATTGATATGACGCATTATGAATCTCTGGAGCATATAAAGGGCCTGTTTGATGAGCCAGGACAATTCAAATACGCCACAGGCTGAGAAAATCCAATTAGTGATGGATCTGCGCCGGGGCGGGATCAGCGATACCGAATTGCTGGCCGCTGTTGAACGCACACCGCGTGAGCTTTTTTTGCCTGAAATTTTGCATGAATGGGCTTATGACCATGCCTTTCAAAGCCACGCTGAAGGAGAGGAAATTACCCCCATTCCCATGGTGGCTAAAATGCTGGACGCTTTACAAGCAAGAAAGGAGCACCGGGTGCTGGAAATTGGTACAGGGACCGGGTACCAGGCTGCTGTTTTGTCCAGGCTTTGCAAGCGCCTTTATACAATGGAGCGTCACCAAAGTTTTTTGCAACAAGCAGAGGAAAGTTTTAAACAACTTGATTTGCAAAACATTACGACGCGTTATGGGGATGGTTCAAAAGGTTGGCCAGGTGAAATGCATTTTGACCGGATTCTTGTAAACGCGGCGGCCAATAATTTTCCCCCTGCCTTAATTCGGCAGCTATCGGAAAATGCGGTGATGGTTATGCCCATTGGACTTGGGAAAGCCAACCAAAAGGTGTTCCGTATCACTAAGCAGGGAACCGAGGTAAAAGAGGAAATGCTATTTGCCTCAGAATTTGGTCCGTTGTTTGAGGATTACTCAGAGTAGTTTCCATTGACATTATCGTTTTTGTCTTTATAAGATACGATGCAGTGGAGGCAAACAAATGGAACCGCAACAATTTATAGAATTTAACCACCTTAATTCTGAAAACATCCTTGGCTTTGAAGATGAAAGAGTGGCAGGTGCGATACTGCAAGGCCTTAAAAATCGTAGAACGCGCGAAGACGCCATTCAATTGGCTAGCAAATATGTTTTAGAAAGTGACAAACCATCTCGTACAGCAATTGTTTTGGCGGAAGCTTTATGGCGAGATAAAAGAAAGCAAGAAGCCCTAGGCATGCTTTTAAAGGCTGATGGAAAATCACCTAACGATGAATTTATTCTTTCAAAACTGGTAACCTTCTTAATGAAGGCTAAAGCGTATAAGGCTGCTAAAAAATCTGCAGAAAAACTACTCGAATTGAGTGGGGCAGATCCCAAGACTTATACCATGTTAGGTAACATTCATATTGGTTTAATGGAATATCCAGAAGCACAAGAATATGCCGAGAGGGTAACTCAAGAGTTTCCAGATGATTATCTTGGGTGGGACCTGATGGCTACTGTAATGAGTCTTTTGAATCGATCTGATAAAGCCAGGCTAGCTCGGCAAATTAGAGATGAATGTAGGCATCAAGCAGAACCGAAAAAAGCTGGGGATAGATCAGTACCAGGTGCAAGATCTCTGCGGAGTTGGCGAGGAAATTCTTTTCAAAAAAGCAGCTGAGTACTTTGCACCTATAAAAGTAAAGAAAAACAATTTATATCAGGCGACCAGCAAGGCAGGATTGTCTTCTACAAAAGTAAGTGCCTGGCGCAAAACATCGATGCCAGCATCATCATCAAACGCATTTTCAGAAATATAACGGCGAAAAGCTCTGGCACCGGGCTGCCCGTTATAAAGCCCCAGAATATGGCGGGTCATATTTTTTAAAGGTGTACCGCGAATTAATTCCCTTTCCATAAATTCCATATAACGTTCTAAGACATTCAGCCGTGTCATGGGCAGTTTGTGTTGATTGTAAAAAAAGCTGTCGACGTTGGTTAAAAGGAATGGATTGGTATATGCTTCACGCCCCAACATCACGCCATCTACGTGTTTTAGGTGATCTGTGCATTCCTCCAGGGATGTAATACCTCCGTTGATGATGATTTCAAGATCAGGGAAATCCTGTTTGATTTGATATACCAGATCGTAATCCAGTGGAGGAATATCGCGGTTTTCCTTCGGGCTTAGACCTTTAAGCCAGGCTTTACGAGCATGGATTATAAAGGTTTTTGCCCCTGCCTGGGATACAGTTTCAACAAAGTTAAACAGGCTGGGATAATCATCTTGGTCATCAATACCAATGCGACATTTAACTGTAACAGGAATTTTAACACGGTTTTGCATCGCGTTGACGCATTCTGCCACCGTGTGGGGTTCTGCCATCAGGCAAGCCCCAAAGCGGCCATTTTGTACCCGGTCACTGGGGCAGCCAACATTGATGTTGATTTCATCGTAGCCAAAATCTTCAGCAATTCTGGCGCATTCAGCCATATCTTGTTTGTTAGATCCGCCCAGTTGCAATGCAACGGGGTGTTCAGTTTCTGCGAAGGCAAGATGGCGCGGGCGGTCTCCATGTAAAATCGCACCCGTTGTTACCATTTCTGTATACAACAAAGCCTGTTCGGTCATGCAGCGATGAAACGCCCGGCAGAATCGGTCTGTCCAATCCATCATCGGTGCAACACAAAATGTTCTGTTCAACGGTTTGTTTGCCATAATGCTAGCTAAAATAAAATATTGAAATATCGCCAGTTTTGAGAGTGGACACCCTATGAGAAAAGTAACAAAATTGCAAGGGCAAGTTGGCTAAACTACGTTTAATTCTTTTCCAACCTTGATAAAGGCTTCCACGGCCTTATCAATATCTGCTTCACTATGGGCGGCGGACATTTGTGTGCGGATGCGGGCCTGGCCCTTGGGAACCACTGGAAATGAAAATCCAATCACGTACACACCTTCCTCCATCAGCTTATCTGCGAAAGATTGCGCTAACTTGGCATCCCCTAGCATGACTGGAATAATAGGATGTTCTCCTGGAACCAGATTAAAACCTGCGGCTTCCATTTTTTGGCGAAAATTTTTGCCATTATTGATCACTTTATCGCGTAAATCGGTTGATCCTTCAATCAGGTCTAGTGCCCTAAGCGAGGTATATGCAATAACTGGTGCAACAGTATTGGAAAAAAGATACGTGCGTGATTTGTTGCGCAGCCATTCGGTAATCTCTCGCCGGGCAGCTGTAAACCCGCCACTTGCACCCCCCAAAGCTTTTCCAAGAGTACCGGTTATGATATCAATCCGGTCTATCACGTTGTGATATTCATGAGTACCACGACCAGTTTTTCCCATAAAACCGGATGCATGACATTCATCAATCATCACATAGGCGTTGTATTTATCTGCCAGATCACAAATCGCAGGCAAGTTAGCGATGATACCATCCATAGAAAAAACACCATCCGTGGCAATCAATTTAAATCTAGCTCCGGTGCTGTCAGCTGCTTTTAGCTGAGTTTCCAAATCATTCATGTCATTATTGGCATAGCGAAAGCGCTTTGCTTTGCACAGACGAACTCCGTCAATAATACTGGCGTGGTTAAGTTGGTCAGAGATAATCGCATCTTCTTCTGTTAGCAGGGTTTCAAATAACCCTGCATTGGCATCAAACCCTGAAGGGTAAAGAATACAGTCTTCTTTTCCTAAAAACCTGGCCAGACGACTTTCCAGTTCTTTGTGAATGTCCAGTGTACCGCAGATAAATCGAACGGATGCCATTCCATAGCCGTATTTATCAAGTCCCTCATGGGCTGCTTTTACAATTTCAGGGTGATTGGCCAAACCTAAATAATTATTGGCGCAAAAATTTAAAACATCCTTGTTGCTTGCCCGAATTTGCGATGACTGGGCAGAAGTAATAATTCGTTCATGCTTATAAAGTCCTTGATCTTCCAGGGATTCCAATTCTTTGGATAGATGGTTAAACATATTCATAGTTTGTGGAATCTTTGCTGTGGCATTGGTCATAAAAAAAACCCCTCCTGCTACCGTACAGGAGAGATTTTTATAAATATTAGGTTGAATTGCAACCTATTAATTAATATGCACTACCGTATTTTACAGAGCAGCCATAAGGTTGTGTACTGGCAGTTTTGATCGGCTCATTGGCTTCCATGTTAGCGACAGCCGCACGAATGTAGTTTTT
>JANQSM010000147.1 GCA_028284025.1 Alphaproteobacteria bacterium
TAATGTTTGCAGGTGCTTGCGCCGGGTCCTTATCGCGCCAGGTACCATCATAAATCGGAGGGCGACCACTCGCACGGGCCTTTTCACGCATGGCCTCCAGCTCTTCAGGGGATGTATAACATTTATAAGCCATGCCTTTTTCCAGCAGCTCTTGGACCACTTTCTGGTGACGGTCACGACGCTCAGATTGGTAGAAAATCTCATCATCATGATCCAGGCCCAGCCAGGACATGCCTTCAATAATGGCTTGCTTGGCATCGTCGGTAGAGCGCTTCATATCTGTATCTTCAATGCGCAGTAAAAATTTGCCACCGTGATGGCGAGAAAACAAATAATTGAATAACGCTGTGCGCGCGCCGCCAATATGTAAATAACCGGTGGGAGAGGGGGCAAATCTTGTTATTATTTGTGTCATAATGCGCTACAGTCTTTTTTAAAGATAACAGGGTAACAAGCAGACTTTATAACCAATGTCCTCTTCGCACGCAATCTTTAACCTTCAACCTTTGTATGAGATGTTCCTGGCAGAGCGAACCCGCTGGATTTTGTGGGTGCCGTTTTGCCTGGCGATAGGGGCAGTGATTTATTTTCAATTAACAGCCGAGCCTTCTCTGTGGTTGACGACTCTTCTTTTATTGTTGGGCGGCATTCAGGCCTTTTTTGCACATCGTACCGACCATATTTTATGGCGGATTGTTTCTATTGTGTTTTTGCTGGGGGTGGTGGGTTTTGCCAGTGGGCATCTTCGTACTTTGCGGATGGATGCTCCCGTGCTGGAGTACGAAATGTGGGGGGTGTATGTTTCTGGCCAGATTGAGGAAATCCAGCCTTTACCAAAGGCTGATCGTATTATCCTGGCCAATGTAGATATGGACCGGCTAGACGCGGACAAAACCCCTAAAAAAATACGGCTGCAAAGTTATCATTTTAAAGATAAATTTGATGTGGGGGATTTCGTACGAGTAAAAGCCGTACTGCGCCCGCCTCCCGGTCCAGTTGCACCTGGGGAATTTGATTTTCAGCGCATGGCGTACTTTATGCAGTTAGGAGCGATTGGCTTTACTTTAGGAGAGCCAACATTGTTGGCTCATCCCCCCCAGCTATATCTTACGCAAAAAATTGAACAGCTGCGTCACAAGATTGGTGAAAAGGCCCGTGATACGCTTGAAGATCCCGCGACTGGTGCAGTGGCAGCGGCATTAATGACTGGTCAGCGCACCAGTATTCCAAAGGATGATTTACAAGCTTTTCGTGACGCAGGTTTAAGCCATTTACTGGCAATTTCTGGTCTGCATATGGGGCTGATCACAGGGCTGATTTTTACAGCTTTGCGCACCTTGATGTGCTGTTTTCCAGGATTTGCTTTGCGCCACCCGGTTAAAAAAATTGCGGCAGTGGGGGCATTGATCGGAGGGCTTTTTTATTTGCTGATAGCCGGTGCCCCAGTGCCTACTCAGCGTGCTTTCATTATGATAATGCTGGTATTTATCGCCGTGCTATTGGATCGTAAGGGAATTTCCCTGCGTCTGGTGGCGTTTGCGGCCATGGTGATTTTACTTTATTCTCCTGAAAAGGTTTTAAATCCAGGGTTTCAAATGTCTTTCATGGCGGTGACTGCTTTGATCAGTGCCTATGAGGTTTTTAACCCGAAGTTGCAGGCTTGGCGCAATAATGGTGGACCGATGCGTAAAGCCGGCATTTATCTGCTGGCCATTATTGTTACGACTCTGGTGGCGGAATTAGCGACTATATCTTTGGGAATTCACCATTTTAATCGTGTTACCACCTATAACATTGTGGCAAATCTTGTAGCCATGCCGGTGGTGGTATTCTGGGTAATGCCTTTTATTATCGTTAGTTTTTTGGCTTTCCCATTGGGGCTGGCAGAATGGCCTTTAAAACTGGTGGGACAGGGATTAGATATTATTATTGAGATGAGCCACCACGTCACGGCTTGGGATGGGGCGGTGATTTTGGTTCCTAAGTTGCCGGGCTGGGGGATTTTTCTGATTTTATTTGGGATTCTGTGGCTGTGTTTGTGGAAACATCGATGGCGGCTGGCAGGGTGTGTGCCGGTTGTAATTGGTTTGACAGCTATCCCATTGCATCATCACCCAGATGTATTGATCAGTGAAAGTGCGCGGTTGGTTGGGGTGCGTGATACAGCAGGGCGGGTATTTTTGACCACCACCCGGGCAGAGAAATTTACCAGCGATATCTGGCTGGAAAGTTTTGGTGAAGCAGATAAACATTGGATGAAAGATGAAGTGGTCAGCCCAATGACGTGTGATTTTTCTGCGTGTATTTATCAAAAAAATAGTACCCACATTGCTGTGGTTTTTCACGAAGCTGCCCTAAGGGAAGAATGCGAGCGGTCAAACCTGGTTGTCAGCACCATTCCGGTAAAAGCCGATTGCCCGACTTTTTTTATTGATCAGCAACAGGTTAATAAATATGGCAGCCACGCGATCTGGCTGGAAAAAGGCCAGCCACGGACAAAATCCGTTGCGCAAGTGCGGGGAATTCGCCCCTGGACGGCGGAATAGGTTAAATTTAACGCGCCTTGCTGGGGAATCTTTTTTTCAGGGCACGTGCACCCAAGGGATTAATACCCACTTCTTTTATTGCCCCTGCAAACCAGCGCAAGGATGTTACGCTGTCTATTAATCTATCAGCATAGGTAAGATGGGTTATGGCATAAATCAGCTCCAGATAATTGTGCAGCTTTTGATAATCTACCCGTGCTTTTTTTTCGGGAATACTGCCTTCAAGCGATGGCAGAATATCTTCTTCGTGAAGGAAAAAATTCCGCAGCTCATCTCTATTTGCGGCACTGTAATCAAGTCCGCGGTTGCGATGAAGAATACGCAAGGCGTTGGTAATTGGGCAATCAGAAGTTTTCTCCAATTCCCTAAGTTTATGCATCAATGCAGTCAGTTCTTTTTTCAATGTTTCAAAAAACGGATAGGGCATTTCAACTGTACGGTGAACACTTCCATTCTGGCTAGCTCCACCATTAGATATAGCATTGCGGCGGGTTTCCGGGTTATTTAATGTCAGTTTTTGCTTGCGAAATGTGGACCCTGGAACATGGAATACGACTTTTTTTCTACTCATTTTCTGCCTTCTTTAATTTTGTTATGTTGAAATAATAATATAATTTGAGAGGAGTTCAGGCAAGGAAAATCGGACAAATGTCTTGTCTTTGGCCAAAAAAGGCTTGTTTTTATGGCTTTCGTCCTCTAGCATCGGGAATCTAATTAGCGCCCGTAGCCAACATGAATTCTTGGTGAGCACAGCGAAACCTAGAAGAATGTTGTCCCTGCGAAAGCAGGGATCCATGGGTTGAAAATGAAGTGCATTGTGCGCCCGTAGCTCAACCGGATAGAGCACCTGCCTTCTAAGCAGGGGGTTGGGGGTTCGAGTCCTCCCGGGCGCGCCACTGCTTCGCCAAGGCTTCGCAGTGCTGCGCGGAGCAAAGCACAAGAAACTTGTTGCGAACAGTGGTTCTGCATAGCTTTAGCGAAGCAGAACT
>JANQSM010000118.1 GCA_028284025.1 Alphaproteobacteria bacterium
AACACCGGCGTCATTACGACTGTAGCAGAAAACATTGCCAAATACTGCCCCAAAGCTTTTGTAATTGTGATCACAAACCCGCTGGATGCGATGGTTTGGGTAATGCGTGAAAAGTCCGGCTTGCCCCATAATAAAGTAGTAGGAATGGCCGGCGTACTGGATTCTGCCCGTTTCCGCTATTTCCTGGCGGAAGCTGCCGGAGTATCGGTTGAAGACGTGACCGCTTTTGTCTTGGGAGGCCACGGAGATACGATGGTGCCAAGTGTGCGCTACTCCACCATTGCCGGAATCCCACTGCCAGATCTTGTTAAAATGGGCTGGTTTACCCAGGACCAGCTTGACAAGATTGTTGAGCGTACCCGCTTTGGTGGCGGTGAGATTGGACAGCTTTTAAAAACCGGATCCGCATTTTATGCTCCGGCCAGTTCTGTCATTGCCATGGCGGAATCTTATCTTAAAGATAAAAAACGTGTCCTGCCGTGCGCTGCCTGGCTAGAAGGTCAGTACGGCCAGGATGGATTATATGTCGGTGTACCGTGCGTAATTGGTGCGGGCGGTGTTGAAAAGATTGTTGAGATTGAACTGGATGACCAGGAAAAATCCATGTTCGATAAATCTGTTGCCGCGGTGCTGGAATTGCTCGAGGCCGTAAAAAAGTCTGAATCCAACAAGGCTGCTTAATTTTTAAAATAAAAAGGAAAACTGATGAATATTCATGAATATCAAGCCAAACAACTGTTCCAAAAATACGGTGTGGCTGTCCCGAAAGGTAAACCCGCCTTTTCAGTGGATGAAGCTGTAAAAGCTGCCGAAGAATTGGGCGGCCCAATCTGGGTTGTAAAAGCTCAAATTCATGCTGGCGGACGCGGAAAAGCCGGCGGAGTAAAGGTTGTTAAATCTATTGATGACGTAAAAGCGACTGCTCAAGAATTGTTAGGTAAAACATTGGTTACTCACCAAACTGGCCCGGAAGGAAAAGAAGTTCAGCGCCTTTATGTAGAAGAAGGGTGTGACATTGCGCGAGAGCTTTATTTAGGTATGCTTTTAGATCGGGCAACCTCCCGGGTGACCATTATGGCCTCTACCGAGGGTGGAATGGACATTGAAGAAGTGGCAGAAAAACACCCTGAGAAAATCTTTAAAATTGCCATTGATCCGGCCTATGGCTTGCAAGGATACCAATGCCGTGAAGTAGGATTTGCATTGGGACTGGAAGGCAAGCAAGTCAATGCTGCTACCAAGTTCTTACTGGCCATGTACAAAGTCTTTACTGAAAAAGACGCCAGCATTGTGGAAATCAACCCGTTGGTCATAACAGGGTCCGGAGAGGTGATCGCTTTGGATGCCAAGGTGAATTTTGACAGCAATGCGTTATATCGTCATCCGGATATTCTGGAGTTACGTGATGAATCAGAAGAAGACCCGGCAGAGCTGGAAGCTTCAAAGCATGAGCTAAATTACGTCAAACTCGATGGCAGCATTGGGTGCATGGTGAATGGGGCCGGACTGGCCATGGCAACCATGGATATTATTAAACTAAATGGCGCAGAGCCTGCCAACTTTCTGGATGTTGGTGGAGGTGCCACGACAGAGCGTGTCACAGCTGCGTTTAAACTGATTCTTTCTGATCCCAAGGTGAAAGGTATTTTGGTCAACATTTTCGGCGGCATTATGCGATGTGACGTCATTGCCGAAGGGGTTGTGGCCGCGGCCAAGGAAGTCAGCCTGGATGTGCCTTTAGTTGTGCGATTGGAAGGCACTAACGTGGAAAAAGGAAAAGAAATTTTAGAAAAATCTGGTCTGGCGATTGTCCCGGCCAATGACCTGGGCGATGCAGCCTGCAAAATTGTTGAACAAGTGAAGGAGGCTGCATAATGGCTGTTCTTGTAGATAAAAATACCAAAGTGATTTGTCAAGGATTCACCGGTGCGCAAGGAACGTTCCACTCGGAACAGGCCATTGCGTACGGCACTAAAATGGTGGGGGGAGTAACGCCTGGTAAAGGGGGCACAAAGCATCTTGATTTACCTGTATTTAATACAGTGAAGGATGCTGTTCAGGAAACTGGCGCAAATGCCTCTGTTATCTATGTTCCACCCCCATTCGCAGCAGATGCCATCATGGAAGCAATTGATGCCAAAGTGGAATTAATCGTCTGTATTACCGAAGGAATTCCGGTTTTAGATATGGTGGAAGTCAAGCGCATGTTGCAAGAATCTGACAGCCGCCTGATCGGACCAAACTGTCCGGGCATTATCACACCGGATCAGTGCAAAATCGGCATTATGCCGGGCCATATCCACAAAGCTGGTAAGATCGGGATTGTATCCCGCTCTGGTACACTTACCTATGAAGCCGTCGCACAAACGACAGCCGCCGGTTTGGGACAATCTACCTGTATCGGGATCGGAGGAGACCCCGTAAATGGTACCAACTTTATTGATTGTCTGGACCTGTTCCTGAATGACCCTGAAACTGAGGGCATCATCATGATTGGTGAAATCGGTGGAACAGCGGAAGAAGAAGCAGCAGAGTTTTATGCCAAACATCCGAAGAAAAAGCCGTGTGCAGGATTTATCGCGGGAGTAACGGCCCCTCCGGGTAAACGTATGGGACATGCCGGAGCAATTATTTCTGGTGGCCAGGGTACCGCAGAATCCAAGATGAAAGCCATGAAAGACGCAGGCATGATTGTTGCTGATTCCCCTGCTTCATTAGGAGAAGCCGTGCTGGAAGCCATGAAATCTTCCAAAGCTGCTTAATTCTCCTCCGTGACCCGCTTGACGCATAAGGGGTCCTCCTATTAAGGTAAAGGAGTTTTCATGAACAAATGGAGCATCGATGATGACAGATGAACGCCCAGAACAAATAAGAAAATTGGAATTACTTGAAACCCTTATCCAGACTCGTGTTGCTATGCCCCTTGAGCGAATGCATAGAGATCGAGCAGCTTACCGCGAGATAGCACGCGAACAGGAAGAGATGAACCTTGCAGTGGCTGCGAAGGGTCGGAAACAACGTTACAAAGGTTAGTCTCTTCATCCAACGTGAGGTTTATTTTCCTTGGCGAATTGCAAACCGCAGGAGAGGAAATAAATTAAGTGAAATTTTACACAATAAGACTATATTCTAATGGCTATGCGTGATGTTGAAAAAAGTTCTTATCTGAATATTGCCAATGCACCCTTTATTGCGGAGCTATACGAAAGGTATTTGCAAAACCCGCAATCCGTTGATGAAAGCTGGCAAGCCTTCTTCAAAGATCTGAAAGATAACGCTGAGGCCCTTACCAAAGATTGGCACGGTACTGACTGGGCGCGCCGTAATACAAAAGTAATCGGCGCCAAATCTGAGGATGAAAAGCGTCCGCAAGATCGAATTCCTGCTACGATTGATCTGTCATCAGAAGAAGCTGCCAAACGCGCCACTATTGAAACCATCAATGTACTGATGATGATCCGATCTTACCGGGTGCGTGGTCATTTTTATGCTGACCTGGACCCCTTGGGTCTAAGTGAACACAAATACCACCCGGAACTGGACCCAAAAACCTATGGGTTTGAGGAAGAAGATATGGACCGGGAAGTATTTATCGGACATGCTATTCCCGGCATTGAGAGTGCGACAGTGCGCGATATTGTCCATGCTTTGCGCCAAACCTATTGCAGCACCATCGGTGTAGAATACATGCACATTCATGATCCTGAAATTAAAGCCTGGATCGAAGACCGCATTGAAACCATCCGCAACAAAACAGAGTTCACCGATGAAGGCCGCAAGGCTATTTTGAAACGTCTGATTGAAGCGGAGGAATTTGAAAGGTTTTTGCACACTAAATACGTTGGTACCAAAAGATTCGGCCTAGACGGGGGAGAATCTTTAATTCCTGCAATTGAGCAGGTTATCAAACGCAGCGCGGAAGACGGCGTGCAAGAGATAATTCTGGGCATGGCGCACCGCGGGCGTTTGAATGTTTTGTGCAATGTCATGGGTAAATCCTATGAATCTATCCTGGCTGAGTTTGAAGGTTATTCTACCATGCCCGACAACATGGACAGCTCTGGCGATGTGAAATATCACCTGGGCACATCATCTGATCGTACATTTGATGGCAATACGGTGCACTTGTCTTTAACCGCCAACCCATCTCACCTGGAAGCGGTGGATCCGGTGGTGCTGGGTAAAGCACGCGCTAAACAAGATCTTTTAAAAGATGAAGCCCGTGAAAAAGCCTTAGGCATCCTGATTCACGGGGATGCAGCCTTTGCCGGGCAAGGTATTGT
>JANQSM010000128.1 GCA_028284025.1 Alphaproteobacteria bacterium
CTTCCCCATGGATTCTGGCCACCGCCGCCGCCTTTTTTATTTCCACCTCCAGATGGTCCACCAGAAGACCCCCAGGGGCCGCCGGATCCGCCGTTTGATTCCCATGGCATGATGCATGCTTCCTTTCTTCTTGTGTTATGCCATGCAGTTATAAAAGACAATCGTCCTATACGCAAGCATGACTCAAATCATTTTGGCATCCTTCCACAAAATTCAAGGGGGTATGGATTGATTTTATCCTTATTTGGCTATACATCAGTACCTATGACAATTCAGAATGACGTAAAAAAGATTCTGGCCGATGTTGTGCCTGTTGAAAGTATTCAAGGTCTGGTCATAAAACAAAACCAGATTGGCTTTGCTATTGAGGTTGCCGCAAGTGAAGGTGCCGGGGCTGAGCCCATTCGTAAGGCAGCTGAAGAAGCTGTAAAACAGGCTTTTCCTGATTATAAGGTCACAGTGGTATTAACCGCCCATACAAAAGCCCCAGAGGGATTATCTGTCCGGCCCAGTCCTTCAGGTAAAATTGACCTGCCCTTTGTTAAACATCTTGTCGCCGTTGTCAGTGGTAAAGGTGGCGTAGGAAAATCCACTACGGCGGTGAATCTTGCCCTAGCTTATGCCGCAAACGGTAAGCGGGTAGGTATTCTGGACGCAGATATTTATGGTCCATCTATTCCCCGGCTTTTGAATGTAGGGGAAAAGCCGCAGCTAAACGCGGACAAAAAGCTGATACCGCTTGAAAACTATGGCCTTAAAATCATGTCCATGGGATTCATGATTGAACAAGAAGCTCCGCTGGTCTGGCGCGGACCAATGGTGATGAAGGCGATTCGACAAATGCTGGGGGATGTAGCCTGGGCAAATGCAGAAAACCCGCTTGATTTAATTATTATTGATATGCCACCAGGCACCGGAGATGCGCAGCTCACTATGGCCCAGAACGCGCCCCTGTCCGGCGCTGTAATTGTTTCTACACCCCAAGATATTGCCCTTATTGATGCGCGCAAAGGTGTTAAAATGTTTGAGAAAGTAAATATCCCTATCTTGGGTATGATTGAGAATATGAGCCATTACCTTTGCCCAAACTGTGGTCATGAAGCTCATATCTTCGGCCATGGAGGAGCAGAAGAAGAAGCAAAGAAGCTAAAGATTGAGTGCCTGGGACAAATTCCTTTAACGCTGGAGATTCGTGAGACCAGTGATGCTGGTAATCCAATTGTACAGAGCCAACCAGATTCCGAGGCTGCAAAGCTCTATCGCAACATTGCAGACCGCCTGCGGGAAAAGTTGGAAGAACGCCCTTCTTTACAGGCTAGACTTTAACAATCCCGTCATCTCCTGCCCCACAAATAATGGCGCAAATTATTTCATCTTTTTCAGGTTTATATTTTCCAGTCTGCAAGGCAGCTACTGGTGCCGAGGCGGAAAGTTCAGCCGCAATTGAATATTGCCTCCAAAGCCAGCGTGATGCCTGTTCCATTTCTTGATCTGTTACCAGCAACATACCATCTACATATTTTTTAATGATCTCAAAATTAAGAGATGCCGTCGATGCCAGGGCTAATGTTCCTGCCCGGGTGTTCAGCCGCTCCAGCTCAACAATTTTATCTTCTTCCAGGCTGCGCGTTAAGGTCGGTGCCCCTGTCGGTTCCACCCCAATAATTTTAATATCCGGGCGCTGAGATTTGATCGCCACGCAACACCCGGCTAGCAACCCACCCCCACCAGTAGCAATTAAAACTGTATCTACATCCGGCAATTCTTCCAGAATCTCCAGACCGACGGTGCCGTTCCCCGCAACCACTGCCGGGTCATTAAAATTATGGATATAGGGCTTACCAGAACTGGTAGCCATCTTCATCGCCAGTTTGCTGGACTCATCCAGAATATTTCCTTCCGTGACTACTTTAGCGTGATAATCAATAATAGCATCGGCTTTGCGGCCAGGGGTTGTAATAGGCAGATAAATTTCTGCCGGCACCCCTACTAATTGGGCAGCATACGCCACGGCTTTACCATGATTCCCACCTGAGGCCGTAACCAGTCCCTTGGCTCGCTCTTCTTCAGGCAACAATAACATTTTGTTGAGTGCCCCACGAGATTTGAAAGAGCCAGTCACCTGTAAGGTTTCAAGTTTAAAAAACAAATGTTCTTCATTGATAACATCTTCCGGCGAGCGTAAAGCCCGAATGATCGGGGTGTGACGAATATGAGGGGCGATACGTTCTGCTGCAGCTTTAATATCTTCCAGCGTTACAGCATCAGTCATTGGACAGTCTCCCCCTTGCAGCATTGCAAAGGAGAGACTATACCAATGTAGTGGTGCGAAATCAATTAACGTGTAGACTGCGGATCTTTCCCAAATTTAGCTAAATCAGCAGGCAATAGGCCAGGTGCAGGATTAAGCCAGCCAGGCAAAGCAGACTGCTCTGTCACAAGGCCTTTTTCTGAAAGCCTTCTACCAATCTGGCCAAATTTATCACAGACTTGCCCATCGGCATCTCTATCAACACCAAGATGACGAGCCGCAAAACCCTGAACAAATTTTCCTCCCAGTCTTGCGTCTTGACAAACCCAGATACAAACTTTATCTGCCCAGTCTTCATGGCCTGCCTCAGTCAGCATCCGAACTGTTTGTTGCATGTGTCTTAGTATAATAGCCTGAACACCATAATCAGCAGCACTTCTTTCAGAGGCAAGTCCCAAAGCACTCTG
>JANQSM010000130.1 GCA_028284025.1 Alphaproteobacteria bacterium
TTCCGGCTTTGGATAAATAGTCAGCTTGGTTTTACCTAATAATAACAACCTGCTGCCATTATCAAAAATACGAAACCCATCCTTAGCATACAAAGTCCCCAAAGGTCCATGGGCACGAATTGGCTCATCACCGGCAATTTCGCTTTTTTCCAGGTTTACCCGGGCGCTGCGGGTCACAATTTCATAGCCGTCATCATGAAATAGACTAACGCCATCTTCCAAAATTAAATAGTTTTCATCGCGGGAATAGGTTCCGGCATTGGACAGCAGTGCCAGCCAGGACTCTGGCCCCATACTAATGTCTGCAGCAATTTGTTCGATATCAATGGCATCATCAATCCCCTTGGGCTGAGTCGCATTAGTCGCCGTAATACTGTATGGCCGATCTTCATCATCTACCCCGACATAGCGCGGATTCAACATGCGCAACTCATTGCTTTGCAAAACATCTTCGGGAGTAGCGGTAATACGGAACCGTTTGTCTTCTATCGATAAAGAGGGCCAGATAATCAACAGTAAAATCAAGGTAACCGCCACGGCCGGTAAAATGGTTTTACCATAGGTCACGGCCCTGGAATATTTAGGATTAATCGCCTTGCGACGTATTTCACTATCATCGTTCGAAGAGCGTTCAACCCAAATCAGGGTTGCTTTCGCCGATTTTTTCTGTTTTTGCTGTTTTTTGGAGTGGTCTTTCCTAGACGCCACAATACTTTGTCCGCTCAAGTGCATCAGTCCTTTTCATAACATCCTATCAACCTACTTTATGCCAGACCCGCGCGCAGGCAGTCATGCATATGAATCAGGCCGATTGGTTTTTTATCTTCTACCACAAAAAGCCAGGTAATTCTTTTTTCGTTCATAATTCCTAACGCTTCGGAAGCCAGTTTCCCCGCTTCAATTGTTTTGGGCAAAGCAGTCATAATTTTGTCTACCGCTTGTTGTAGTAAATCTTTAGACATATGGCGCTTTAAATCCCCATCGGTAATCACGCCGATCAAATCACCAGAATTATCCGTAACACCTAGTCCACCAATATTCTTGCCTGACATAACAATTAAAGCCTGATCCATTTTAGTGCCCAGTTCCACCAATGGCAGCATATCTTCTCCTAGCATCAAGTCTGAAACCTTTAAAAGGTTTGCCCCCAGTTTTCCGCCGGGATGATAGTCTTTAAACTGGGTAGAAGTAAATCCTTTTAAATCCATCAACACCACGGCCAGAGCATCTCCCAGGGCCAATGTCAAAGTGGTAGACGTAGTTGGCGCAAGTCCCAGCGGGCAGGCCTCTTTAAACTTAGGAAAGACCAATGCGACATCTGCTGCGTTGGACAGCGCACTATTACGCTTACTGGTAATAGAGATCAAAGGAATATGGAACCGACGCGTATAGTTGATCACATCGGCCAATTCTGCCGTTTCTCCGGAATTGGAAAGGGCTAAAACCACATCCTCTTCTGTTACCATTCCCAAATCACCATGACTGGCTTCCCCTGGATGCACAAACTGGGCTGGTGTGCCAGTAGACGCCATGGTGGCTGCAATCTTGCGAGCAATATGGCCACTTTTTCCCATACCACTAACGATCACACGCCCCTTAGCCTGCATCAGAAGGGCAACTGCCTGAGAGAACTCCTCTCCCAAACTTGTTGCAAGATCAGCTAATGCTGTCGACTGCTCCGTCAGAACTTCGCGGGCAAGCTTAATATCATTAATCTTGATCTGAGATGGTAAAATTTTAGCCACAAAACCTACTTTTCAACTGGTACAAAAAACATTTTTATTCTTATTATTAATAATCCTGATAATTTAGCATATTTTAAAGCAGAGTCAAAGTCTGCCAATCTTTTAAAAGGTCATCTAATTTACGCCGTGACTGAAAATATCTTCTTCTTTCCATCCGACCAGATCCAGTTCTGCGCGGGTGGGCAGGAAATCAAAGCATTTTTGCGCAATATGCGTACGACCTTCACGCGCCAGACGCTCATCCAGAATTTTTCTCAAGCCGTGCAAATATAACACGTCACTTGCGGCATAGCTTAACTGTTCCTGACTTAAATCAGTTGCAGCCCAGTCAGAACTTTGTTGCTGCTTGGACAAATCTACATTCAAAAGTTCCCGGCACAGATCTTTTAGTCCGTGCTTGTCAATGTAGGTGCGCACCAGACGGCTGGCAATTTTGGTGCAATACACAGGGGCACATTCCGCACCCAAATATTGCTGCAGCACTGCCACATCAAAGCGGGCATAATGAAATAGCTTGGTTACATTGGGGTCTTCCAGCAAGGCACAAAGGTTAGGAGCATTGTATTCAGCTTCCCGGTACTGAACGATGTGGGCGGTGCCATCCCCGGCAGACAACTGTACCAGACACAGACGGTCGCGCTGGTAGTTTAATCCCTGGGTTTCCGTGTCTACAGCTACACTGTCGCCAAAATCCAACCCGCTGGGCAAATCATTCTGATGAAGCTTAATTTTCACGTGGTATAATTCCTTTAACACGTTATTATTTAGTGTAAGTATATGTGCGGGATACACCGCCTAATGTCAATGATTTTCACGGTTTTTTGGGGTTTTACACCTTGTATGGCCTTTAAACTCTCAGATAATAAGGAAAAGCAATGCAATCAGTAACAATTTTTGGGGGAGACGGATTTTTAGGCCGCTATATCGTGCGGGATCTAGCCGCATCCGGTGTGGCCATTCAGCTTGCCTGCCGCAACCCTGAACGCGCCGCCCAGCTTAAACCTTGTGGGGCGGTTGGACAAATCACCCCGGTTTATTGTGACATGCGTAACCCCAAACAAGTGAAAGTGGCCCTGCAAGGTGTAGATACCGTGATAAATTTGGTAGGGATTCTTTATGAAAAGAGAAAATCAACCTTCCAGGCGGTACATGTAGATGCGGCCAAAACCCTTGCCAAAGCTTGTAAAGAGGCAGGTGTTAAGAATCTGATCCATGTATCTGCAATTGGAG
>JANQSM010000132.1 GCA_028284025.1 Alphaproteobacteria bacterium
CATATTCGCTGAATTCTTTGGTCGCAGTGGCTCACGCACACACCGCAAAGCCAGCAGTACTAGAAACCTCAAGAAAAAAGGGGCAGATGTTTCCTATAAATTGAAGGTCAGTTTTATTGAGGCTGCCAATGGGGCCAAGCGCCGTGTGTCATTAAGTGATGGCAAGGTGTTGGATGTTGCTATCCCCAAAGGGGCAAAAGATGGTCAAACACTGCGTTTGAAAGAACAAGGAAAGCCAGGCATAAACGGTGGCCCGCGTGGGGATGCTTTTATTGAAATTCAGGTGCAACCTCACCCTTTCTTTAGTCGCACAGGCAACGATATTTATTTGGAAGTCCCGGTTAGCCTGGATGAAGCAATTTTGGGGGGATCTATCACTGTCCCAACCTTGAATGGCAAAGTATCTGTCAAAGTACCGGAATGGGCCAATGCCGGAACCAAACTTCGGTTAAAAGGCAAAGGCATTCAAGGCAGCCCAGCGGGAGACCAATATGTTATCTTAAAAATCGTACTGCCGGAAAAAACCGAAAAAGACTTGTTCAGCTTTATCCAGAAGTGGACCCGCAAAAATAAGTACGACCCCCGCAAAACAGCAGGATTAATCTAAAGCGTCTAACTACGAACACGTACACGCTGAAGATCTGCCAGAACAATGCTGCTCTCACGTGAAGGCCGTACGTCAAATAAATGCTTCGGACCTGTATCTGTAGGATCAATCACACGACTTTGAGACGCTTCGCGGCCGCAAAAATCACGCTCTGCAGACCTGAAGCTATGTTGATGACGCAAATAATCAACCATTTCCTGCGCATCAAAAGACATCGACTCTGTACCATCCAGATCATAGATGAGAGTGCCATTTTCTTTATCGAATTCAAAATGTTCTTGCAGAATCTCATGTTCTGATGGGTTTGCTATGTGAACATACACCACACCATCCTTGATCAAATGTTCAAAATTATTGGCGCGAAAATACCGGATATCGCCATCTGTAGTGTTAACCTTGAACGACCAACTATGATCCTCATTAAGAACACATTCACCAACTTCAAGGGTAAGGGGGCTTGCATTGTCTAAATAGCTAGCTATGCCTAAGACTATGGCAGCAACGCCACCAAAAGTCAAACAGATCAGTCCCGATTTAACGGGACTTAGAGGAGGACCTATTCCAACTGGTTCATCACACATAAAAAACTCCTGCCTTAAAAAGTTAAATTTTCCCTTTTATATCAACATTTATTCTTTTTGGCAACAGTAAATTGAAGGAAGGCAAACTTATTCTACAGATACATCCTGCATTGCTTTTAATTCTGCCATTGCCATCGGCGGCAGAGCATAAGATTTGGGTAGTTCACAATCAACCACATAGCCATTTGCAAACACTTTCAGGAATACCTTGGATCGGCCAACTGCCTGGTTCTCGAGCAAGTTGGCAACGTTTGTGACGGCTTGCTCTGATAATAGACAAAGCTTGATGTCTGAAGCCATTTTCTGAAAATATTTATCAATAGATTCCACCGATTGGCAGGTAAGTCGATACGCCTCTTCATCCTTTTGTGGATCGACAGAAAGTAAAAGAGGTTCGGTGCTATTCAATAAATCCCTTGCTACGGTCAGCACATCAGAAAAAAGAGTCACTTCATACACGCCGGTAGCATCGGACAATGTGGCAAACGCATATTTATTGCCCCTTGCCGAAGTGCGTTCTTTGATAGAGGTCACAACCCCTGCCAGTTTCATACGTGATAAATCCCCATCTGCGACCCTGGACGCAATGGCGGCGCTTGGCGTAATGTCCAGACCGTTCAAAATAGTGTCATAGCTATCCAAAGGGTGGGCAGACAAATAAAATCCGATAGCATCAAATTCATATTTTAGTTTGTCCATCGCTGGCCAATCAGGCATATCCGGCCAGTCAAAATTAACGCTGGTAACTTCACCTTCTCCACCAAACAAGTTGTTTTGATTGCTGCTGCGTTCCGCAGCAGCCCGTTGAGCATGGGACAAAATTGTTTCCACGCAAGCATGGACACTCGCGCGATTTGGGGTAAGGCAATCAAATGCTCCGGCATAACATAAAGCTTCCAGCTGGCGTTTATTAAGCACCTTGCTATCCAGACGCAGAGCAAAATCTTCTGCCCCCTTATACGGTCCACTTTCTTCGCGTTCCTGCACCAAGGCTGCCATTGCAGAAGAACCCGCCCCTTTCAAAGCCCCCAACGCATAACGAATAGCCTTGGTGTCACCGTCTTTTTCCACGCTAAATTCTACCATAGAGTGATTGATCGACGGTGGCATAAGCGGGATTTGCAACCGGTCCAGCTCTTGACGGAAAATATTAAGCTTATCGGTATTGCCCATATCCAGAGTCATAAGAGCAGCCATAAACTCCACCGGATGGTTGGCTTTTAGATAGGCAGTTTGATAGGCAACCATGGCATAGGCTGCAGCGTGAGATTTGTTAAATCCATAGCCAGCAAATTTGGCAATCTGATCAAAAATCTTGCCGGCAAGCTTGTGGCCCACATCATTGCTCGCTGCTCCCTCAATAAAAGTTTCGCGCTGGGCATCCATTTCTTTTTTGATCTTTTTACCCATGGCCCGACGCAGTAAATCCGCACCTCCCAAAGAATATCCGGCCAAGCGCTGAGCAGCTTCCATCACCTGTTCCTGGTAGATCATAATGCCGTAAGTTTCTTTTAAAAGTTCTTCCAGTTTGGGGTGCAAGTATTCCACTTTTTCACGGCCTTGCTTTCTTTCAATAAACGCCGGGATATTGTCCATCGGGCCGGGACGGTACAAAGCTACCACAGCGATAATATCTTCAAATCGGTCAGGTTCTAATTTTTTCAAAACATCCCGCATCCCGGCACTCTCCAGTTGGAACACACCGGTAGTTTCACCACGGGCAAGCATTTCATAAGTAGAAGCGTCATCTAACGGAATGGCATCAAGGTCAATTTCCACTCCCGCATCCTTGATCAAAGCGATAGCGCGCGATAACACCGTCAGAGTTTTTAAGCCTAGAAAATCAAACTTTACAAGACCTGCCTTTTCCACCATTTTCATGTCAAATTGAGTGACCGGCATATCGGAACGCGGATCACGATACAGCGGAATCAATTCATCCAGCGGCCTGTCTCCGATGACTACCCCCGCAGCATGGGTAGAAGCATGGCGATAAAGCCCCTCTAATTTTAAGCCGATATCCAAAAGCCTGGCGACAGATTCATCCTCATCGCGCTGACGTTGCAGCTCTTCCTCTGATTCAATGGCTTCTCCCAGCGTAACCGGATTAGCTGGATTATTGGGCACCAATTTACAGATTCTATCAACCTGACCATAGGGCATTTCAAATACGCGCCCCACATCCCGCAGCACGGCACGAGCCTGCAATTTTCCAAAGGTGATAATTTGCGCCACCTTATCTGCACCATATTTGTTTTTTACATACTCAATCACGTCATCACGTCGTTCCTGACAAAAGTCGATATCAAAGTCCGGCATGCTCACCCGTTCCGGGTTTAAGAAACGCTCAAAGAGAAGACCCCATTTTAAAGGATCCAGGCCAGTAATTTCCAAAGACCAGGCAACAACGGATCCAGCACCTGACCCTCGACCCGGACCAACTGGAATTCCATTGCGCACTGCCCAGCGCATAAAGTCCGATACGATCAGGAAGTATCCGGGAAATCCCATTTTTACAATCACATCCAACTCATAGTTCAGTCGGTCACGGTACGGTTTGGCCGCCGCATCTTTGGCTTTTTTGTCCATGGTGGAAGTAAAAACCTGAGTTTCCAGGCGCCGCTCCAACCCTTCCTTGGATTTGATGCGCAGCTCCTCTTCTTCTGTGCCGCCCTCTTCCACCGGAAAGGGTGGCAAAATTGGATCACGCGCTTGAGGCATATAACCACAACGTCGGGCAATCAACACGGTATTATGGATTGCCTCAGGCAGATCTTTAAACAACTCGGCCATTTCCTCAGTAGATTTAAAATAATGCTGATCAGTTAGACGCCAGCGTTTGGCATTTGAAACAGTGGTCCCTTGCGCATTCGTGATCAGTGCATCATGAGCCAAATACATATCCTGTGTGGCAAAGTAACAGTTGTTAGTGGCAACCAGTGGTAAATCCAATTTATAAGCCAGATCAATCAGTGTTGGCTCAATTTTATCCTGCTCTCGCCAACCATGTCGCTGAATTTCCACATACAGCCGATTACCAAACACATGCTTTAAGGCAGATAATTTTTCTTCTGCTTCTTCTTTCTGACCTTTTAACAAAAGCTGACAAACTGGGCTTTTCAATGACCCAGTCAATAAAATTAAGCCTTCATTATATTTTTGCAAAAGTTGCATGGTAGCGTGCGGTGGATCCCCTTCTTCCACCGACAAATGTGCATTAGACACAATTTTTAAAAGGTTCTGATATCCTGTTTCATTCTGCACCAACAATACAATTGGTTGTGGAGCCAGCTCTTGCGAATTAACCCGCAGGCGTAGTTTTTCATGCAGCACTACATCCAGCTGACATCCAATGGTAGGTTGAATTCCGCTCTGGGCAGCCTTTAAAGCAAACCCCATTCCTCCAAACAAGTTGTTGGTATCCGTCACCGCAACGGCAGGCATGTTATGGGTCTGTACCAAATCA
This sequence comes from Alphaproteobacteria bacterium, assembly GCA_028284025.1. Taxonomy (GTDB): domain Bacteria; phylum Pseudomonadota; class Alphaproteobacteria; order JANQSM01; family JANQSM01; genus JANQSM01. Next base: position 4,655 of record JANQSM010000132.1, read on the forward strand.
ACCAGCTGATCGGTTTTCAGTGCGCCTTCGGATAGGGAATAAGCCGAATGCACATGAAGATGAATAAATTGTGGCGTGGTTTTTGCGCTCATTTAGTTTTTATAAAGGATATTCTGCACCCCGCAAAGCCAAATCCAAGCTATGCACAGGTTATCTCCTGTTACATTATTTTTTGTTCCCAGTCTCGCTGCAAGTAATCCCACCTGTTATAGACAATCTAGGGGCGTGTTCTTCCACCATGCCTGCGTCGCCCTCGCACCGGACATCCAATAGGTGATAACCGGTCACCAGGATAATAATTTCTGGCAAACGATTCCAGGATGCTTTCTGCTCTAACTGCTAACAATTGGTCGTCCCCATTGCTCAAGATACGCAAACAATCTTCAAACAGAGCTTTATTTTCTTTATCTTTAATAATATCCAAAAGCATTCTTTTGTTAAATTGAGTAACATTTTCATCAAGAAGCATTTCCGTGATAAAGCCTGCAAACATATCAATATTTTCTAGCAGACCTAGCGCGTGACATACTTCGTTAAATTCAGAAGCTTCTGAAACCATGTCGAACAAATCTGGCTCATACTCATCAGGATCAAAGTCACAAGGGATTCCTGCTTCCTCCAGAAAGTCATGCCATTCCTGCAAAAACAAAAATAATGCTTTACTTAAAACATAGTTATTTAATAGTGTGCGTCCGAAAATGTATTGACTGGATATTTCTCTACTCTGCAGAAATTCTATGGCTAATTCGCCTAAATCCTCTATATCGTAATGATAGCCAAAAACTCTCAATTCATTTTTAAGAATTTCTGCCAATCTTTCTGCATGCTCTTCTACATCAGATTCAGATATTGCAACCATACCCTGTACCTTTCATTTTTATCTTAAAAACAAAACCTACAGCAATGTATCCTATAAAACAACAAAAAGAAGGTTAATGAACCTGCCCACCGTCAAGTTTAAGTTTTCCATCCAGCTTTTTGGCCAATGTTTGATCGTGAGTAGCGATCAAGGCAGTCATGGAAAGATCTTTGACTAAAGACTTGAATACATCAAATACCCTGGCTGCTGTCGCAGGGTCCAGATTACCGGTGGGTTCATCAGCCAATAATAATGTTGGATCATTGACCAAGGCGCGTGCGATGGCTACACGTTGTTGTTCTCCGCCGGAGAGTTGCGCAGGCCTATGGGCCATCCGGTCTTTTAACCCAACTTTTTTAAGAAGAATAGCTGCCTTTTCTTCAGCTGCTTTTTTGCTTTTACCAGCGATCATTACCGGCATCGCCACATTCTCTAACGCTGTAAATTCTGGTAGCAGGTGGTGAAACTGAAAAACAAAACCAATCTTCTGATTACGCAACAACGTGCGGTGCGTATCAGAAACCTTGCTTAAATCATGACCTTCAATTTTGAGCACACCACTATCGGGTGCCTCCAATAAACCACAAATATGCAGTAACGTCGTTTTTCCTGATCCACTGGGTCCGACAAGAGCCGCGGTTTTACCTGCCTCCAGCTTGAAGGTGACACCCTTTAATACTTCCAGTTTTTTTTGTCCCTGAAAAAAGGTACGAGTCACCT